>JANOQL010000515.1:0-3084 GCA_031414835.1 Sphingomonadales bacterium
CACGATGATCATGCCGCAGTCGCGCGCAATTTCTCCCATTTGCTCGGTTTCGGGTCCGGGAACGACAATCGCACTCGCCGAATAGCGCGCGAACCAGTCGCGCCCTGCATCCGACCGGCTGCCAACGCGCGCGCCGAAATCCATGCCCTTGGGATACCCGCCGATAAAGGCTTCGGGAAACACAGCGAGCGTTGCCCCGCCCGCGCTGGCCTTAGCTGCCAGTTGCGCAAATTTGTCGAGCGTGGCGGGCGTATCGAACAGGATCGATCCGGCCTGGACGACGGCAACTTTGGGCATCGCATTCTCCTCTATCGCGCCATTCGATACAGGCCACCTGCCCGCAGCGAAACCCCGCACGGCGCGCCTCTTGTGCGCCGCACTAAAGGCGGGCAATCTTCACGACGATGGACGGGGCATTCGATGAGATTCGGGGATTTGGCGGTGATAGCCACCGGCCGGAATTTGCAAGCCTCGGGCGCTGGCTGGCAGAAACGCCTTCGAACGATCTGCGCGCGCGGCAGGAAGCGGCCGAGGCGACGTTTCGACAACTGGGCATCACCTTTGCCGTCTATGGCGAAGAAGAAGCCGCTGAACGGATCATCCCGTTCGACATCGTGCCGCGCATCTTCACCGCCCCTGAATGGGCGCGGCTGTCCGAAGGGCTGACGCAGCGCGTCGAGGCGATCAATGCCTTCCTCACCGATGTCTATGGCGAACGCCGCATCCTCGATGCAGGCATCATCCCGCCCGACCTGATCCTCGGGAATCCACAATTCCGCCCCGAAGTCGTCGGATCGCGCCCGCCGCACAATATCTGGTCGCACATTTGCGGGATCGATCTGGTTCGCACCGGGCCCGATGAATTCTGGGTCTTGGAAGATAATGCGCGCACACCATCGGGCGTTTCGTACATGCTCGAAAACCGTGAGGCGATGATCCGGCTTTGCCCCGAACTCTTCGCGAAATATCATGTGCTGCCGGTCGATAGCTATTCGGATTTGCTCCACGAAACGCTGCGCAAGGTGGCGCCTGCCAACACCGGCGGAAAGCCAGTGTGCGTGGTGCTGACGCCGGGGCATCATAATTCGGCCTATTACGAACACAGCTTCCTTGCCGATACCATCGGGATCGAACTCGTTGAGGCGGTCGATCTCGAGGTCGATGATGACAAGGTGTACATGCGGACGATCACCGGGCGGTTGCAGGTGCATGTGATCTACAGGCGGATCGACGATGATTTCCTCGATCCGCTCGTGTTCCGGCCCGATTCCATGCTCGGCGTGCCGGGACTGATGGCGGCGTATCGCGCAGGCAATGTCTCGATCGTCAACGCGCCAGGCACGGGCATCGCCGATGATAAGGCAATCTACTCGTACATGCCCGAAATCGTGAAATTCTATTCAGGCGGTGAGGCAAAGCTGCCCAATGTCGAAACCTGGCGCTGCCGCGAGCCGCAGGCGCTCAAATATGTGCTCGACAATCTGGCCGATGTCGTTGTGAAGCTGGTCGACGGATCGGGCGGTTACGGGATGCTGGTCGGACCGATGGCGAGCAAATCGCAGATCGAAACATTCCGCGCCGCGCTAATCGCCGAGCCGCACCGCTATATCGCGCAACCGACGCTGTCGCTCTCGACCGTCCCGACGCTGACCGACACAGGGATCGCGCCGCGCCATGTCGATTTCCGGCCGTTCGTGCTGAGCCAGCCCGATGGCGTAAAGATCGTGCCCGGCGGACTGACGCGAGTAGCGCTCAAGGAAGGCTCGCTGATCGTCAATTCGAGCCAGGGCGGCGGGACGAAGGACAGTTTCGTGCTCGGCAATGACGGGCGGCGGGTGTGAGGAGAGCCTCTTCCACAATCCTCCCCTTTTCAAAGGGGAGGTGGCCTGCGGAGCAGGTCGGAGGGGTTTGGTGGGGACGGAGCGCCCTTCCTCGCCGCGGCTGTGCCGTGGAAACAAGCCCCTCCGTCAGCCGCTATCGCGACTGCCACCTCCCCTTCAAGAAGGGGAGGATCTGAAGCCGTCATGCTAAGCCGCACTGCATCATGCCTCTATTGGCTTGGCCGCTATGTCGAGCGCGCCGAGTTTACCGCGCGGCTGGTCGAAGCGACGCTGCGGCTCGATGCGCTGTCGAGCCGGCCGGCGGGCGATGCCGCATGGCTTTCGGCAATGACCGTTCTTGGCGCCGATGAAGCCTTTTTCGAAACCGATCAGGACGTGACCGCCGAAAACGCGATCCGTCATTTAACGGTTTCGACCAGCCACGCAGGATCGGTGCTGCAATGCCTCAATGCCGCGCGAGACAATGCCAAGGCGGTGCGCACCGCGCTGTCACGCGAGGCATGGAGTTCGATCAACCGCGCGTGGCTGTTGTTCCACGGCAAGAATAATCTGGGCGATAACGACGCGGTACTGGCGCTCGTCGGGCAAGCCGAAATCGAAACACGCGGGTTCGAAGGTGCGATCGGGCGGATGCTGCGCAACCCCTCATCGCGTTTCATGCGACTGGGTGCCGCAGTCGAACGTGCCGACAACACCGCGCGGCTGCTCGATATCAAATACCATATCCTGTTGCCCGAAGGCGAATCGGTTGGCGGCGTCGTCGATCGCGACCAATGGACAACGATCCTCCAGACAATGTCGGCAGTGAACGCATACCGCTGGCTCTACAGCGAAGGGCTGAAACCATGGCTCGTCACCGAAATGCTTGTGCTGCGGCGCGAACTGCCGCGCAGCCTTGCTGCGTGCATGGAAGAAATCGTCCAGTATCTGAACGGCATCGGCAAGGAAACGGGGCTTCAGGGAGAGGCCGACCGGATGGCGCGCGCCAGACATGCACAACTGGGCGAACTGAAGATCGGCGACATATTGAAGGCAGGCGTCCACAAATATCTCGAAAATTTCGTCGACGATAACGATCGGTTGCACTCCGCCATCGCGCGCCAGTTCAGGTTCAACTGATGAGATTGGTCATCGATCATCGCACGCATTACCGGTTCAGCCAGCCGCAGAAGCGGATCGTCCAGCTGCTGCGGATGACGCCGCTCGATAATGGATGCCAGACAGTGATCGACTGGCGGATCGA
>JANOQL010000516.1:0-2890 GCA_031414835.1 Sphingomonadales bacterium
GTCGTCGATCTGCCTTCTATGAACGCGTCGTCGCGTTTGCGAAGAAGCATGAGATTTGGGTGCTGTCCGACCTCGCCTATTCGGAGCTGTATTTCGATGGCTGCCCGACGCCGTCGATCCTGCAAGTGAAGGGCGGGCGCGATGTCGCAGTCGAGTTTACGTCGCTGTCGAAAACCTATTCGATGGCGGGCTGGCGGATCGGGTTTGCGGTTGGCAACCAGAAGCTGATCGGCGCGCTGACGCGAGTGAAGAGCTACCTCGATTATGGCGCGTTCACGCCGATTCAGGCAGCGGCGGCGGCGGCAATCAACGGGCCGCAGGACATCGTCGAGAAAAACCGCGCGCTGTATCACAAGCGCCGCGACGTGCTGGTCGAAGCGTTCGGGCGCGCCGGGTGGGACATTCCAGCCCCGCGTGCGAGCATGTTTGCCTGGGCGCCGCTGCCGCCTGCGCTGGCGCATCTGGGGTCTTTGGAGTTTTCGAAGCAATTGCTTACTCACGCAGGCGTCGCGGTGGCGGCAGGCGTCGGCTATGGCGAAGAGGGCGAAGGCTTTGTCCGCATCGCGATGGTCGAGAACGAACACCGGCTGCGGCAGGCCGCACGCAACGTGAAGAAATATCTCCAGTCGATGGGGGTGAATACCGGGGCGAAAGCGGCGGGGTGAGTTCTGGCGATGCGCGCATCGTATTGGAGGCGCGCTGGCTCGATCTGACCCGCCGGGTGCTTCCGGGGCTGGCGGCAGAACGTGGCTGGCCAGTCCGCGCCAATCACTGTTTCATGCGTATTTTCCTCGACAATGCGTGCGGCGGTCGCTGGACTGAGACGATAACCAAACGGCCCGCTTATGCTCATGCGCCCAACGAACTGCTCGCAGCTGCGGTGGCGCTTGCCGAGGCGAGCATTGCAGGGCATGCCGATTTGCCCGGCCTCAATCGCCGCTCGCTCAATTGGCGCAAGATGCGCTAACAGTTGCGACGCGCAGTGTTCCGCGGTAATTGGAGACTATGCCCATCCCCGGACACCCTCGTATCGATGCCCGCCCCGGCGTATGCGGCGGCAAGCCAACGATCGCTGGCACGCGGATGCGTGTTGTCGATATTCTCGAAATGTTTGGCGGCGGGATGACTGAGGACGAAATTGTCGACGATTTCCCGCATTTGAGCCGTGAGGACATTCGCGCTGCGCTGATCTACGCAGCGGAGGCGCAGCGCCATCCGGTAATCCTGGCGGCGGAGTGACGCCTGACGCAAGCCAGCTATGCCGACGCTGATCGTGCGGTCCGCAATCGTTGACGAACAGCTGCCTCGAAGACTCGCGCGCTGGGTGAATTCGCAGCCGGGCTGGACGTCGGTTCATGTGCTCGATCTCGATCTTTCGCAGGATATCGCTCGCACCGCCGAGCAGAGCAAGAGTCTCATCATCAGCAAAGACGAGGATTTCGTGACCTTGAGAATGCCTGACCGTTTTCCCCTGCTTTGGCTTCGGCTCGGCAATTGTCACAATGATCGGTTGATGGCGCGGGTCGCGGATCAATGGCCGTCGATTGAGTCGATGCTTGATCGGGGTGTTGACCTGATGGAACTGCGCTGATGCTCCAGACTGCCTTCCGCTTCATCCACCGCATGCGCGTCCGCTGGTCAGAAGTTGATCCGCAAGGCGTTGTCTTCAATGCGCGCTATCTCGATTATGGCGATATCGGCGTCACCGAATATTGGCGCGCGGTCGGGTTTCGTTTCGATGTGGGCGATGACATGCAGTTCCACGTTGCGCACGCTTCGGTCGATTACAAAAAGCCGATTTATCCCGATGAGATGATCGATCTCCACGTCCGCACCGAGAAAATCGGCAATACCAGCATGACGGTGCTGGTCGAAATTCATGGGAGCGGAAAAGATGACCTGCGTTCTGCGATCCGCTGCGTGCAGGTGCATGTCGATCTCGATGGGCACAAACCAAAACCGGTCCCGGACAGCGTCCGGAACCGGTTCATGGCATTCGATGCCGGTCAGACGATTGTCCGGACCGGCCTGATCGACGGCTGAAGGTCTATGTGACCTTCATGTTCGTGTTGACGTTGTTGAACGTCGTCTTGATCTTGCCGCCCAGATTGCCCATTGCCGTTACCGCGGCAACAGCGATCAATGCTGCAATCAAACCATATTCAATCGCGGTGGCGCCGCGGCTGTTGCGCCAAAGCGCCTTCAATTTCGACATAACATACTCCCGGTCTCAAGTTCCCCGATCGGGCATAATCGAGACGGGTTAACGAAACGTCACTAACGCCATCTCGCTCTAAGCGAGTTTTCCGGCAGTTCTTGCCACCCGTTCGCCCAGATAACGCGCGCCCGCCAGATCGATTTCGGAGGGCTGCCGTTCGCCCTTGCCACCCGCGATCGTCGTCGCGCCGTAGGGCGATCCACCAACGACTTCATCGAGCGTCATCTGCGCAGCAAAGCCGTAATCGAGCCCGACAATAGTCATTCCGAAATGGAGCAAATTGGTGATGATCGAAAACAGCGTCGTTTCCTGCCCGCCATGTTGGGTGGCGGTTGAGGTGAATGCCGCCCCGACCTTGCCGTTCAGAGCGCCTTTGGCCCACAACCCGCCAGTCTGATCGAGGAACGCCGCCATCGGCGCACTCATCCGGCCATAGCGGGTGCCGGTGCCGATCACGATTGCGTCATAATCGGGGAGTTCATCGACGGTGGCAACGGTGTCATCGGGCCGGCCGACATGGGTTCCGGCACTATCGGGGACGCGTTTGACATGGGCTTCGGCTCCAGAGGCGCGCGCGCCCTCGGCAATCGCATCTGCCATCTGCGCAGTGTGGCCATAGGCCGAGTAATAGAGAATGAGGACTTTGGTCATTGGGTGTCTCCTTGGAGGTTG
>JANOQL010000517.1:0-1611 GCA_031414835.1 Sphingomonadales bacterium
TAACCGGAGTGGGCAACATCCACATCTATGCCGCGATGAAGGGGCTTTCGATCGAGGACTTCCAGAAGACCCGCAATGCCGCCATAACCTATGGCGTAGCAGGCAAGGGCTGAGGGTTTCGCTCCCGCCTCCCCCACCCAAGGAGTCGGATATGCGGAAAATACTGTTGCTTGGATCGGCGCTGCTGCTGGCTGCGGCGGGTCCAGCTTGGGCGAAAACCCCAGAGGAGGTGGCCGAAGCGGCCCTGCGCGCCGCGCCGGTGTGGGATGGTCATAACGATGTGCCCGAACAGCTGCGCGATCCGCACAAGAACCTGATTGCCGATTTCGATTTTCGCGATACCCGCAAAACCGCCGCTCCCAACGGGAAAATCACACCCATGCAGACTGACCTCACCCGCTTGCGGCAGGGCCGGGTCGGGGCGCAGTTCTGGTCGGTTTATGTCGATTTCAACTTTCCCGAACCGCAAGCCGTGCAGGCCACGCTTGAGCAGATCGATGTGATCAAGCGGCTGATCGCGCAGCACACGGCGCAGCTGCAGCTGGCGACTTCCACTGCCGAAGTTGAACAGGCGATGCGCGCAGGCAAGATCGCCTCGCTGATCGGGATGGAAGGCGGCGGTTCGATCGGTTCATCGCTGGCAGTATTGCGCCAGATGCATGCGCTGGGCGCGCGCTATATGACGCTGGCGCATTACAAGACGACCGACTGGGCGGATTCGTCGAACGATGTGCCCAAACACGGCGGTCTGTCCGATTTCGGCCGCCAGGTGGTGCGCGAGATGCAGCGCATCGGCATGCTGGTCGATCTCAGCCACACGTCCGAGGCAACCATGCTCGATGCGTTTGAGGAAGCCCGCGCACCGGTGATATTCAGCCATTCCAATGCGCGCGCAATCGATGGGCATCCACGTAACGTTTCGGATGCAGTCCTCGACAAGGTCAAAGCGAACGGCGGGATCGTCATGGTCACCGCGGTAGATTATTTCACCAGCGAAGCGCTGCGGCAGTGGCGCTCGCTGGCGGCAGCCGAGGAAGCGCGGGTTCGCGCAATCGAGATCGGCTATCCCGACCGGGTCCAGCCCGCGCTCGACATCTGGCTGGCGGTACACCCGAAGCCGCGCGCAACGCTGTCGCAACTGGCGGACCATGTTGATTACATCGTGCGACGGATCGGGGTGGCTCACGTCGGGGTCGGATCGGATTTCGATGGTGGCGGCGAGTTGCAGGGCTTCGCGGATGTCGCCGCCTATCCCGCATTGTTCACCGAACTCGCCCGGCGCGGCTATTCGCAGGCCGACCTGGAAAAGATCGCCAGCCGCAACATGATGCGCGTGCTACGCGGCGCTGAAGCCTATGCGGCGGCGCACAAGGCCGATCCGCCGATCGAGAATGCGACGAGTTTCTGAGCCCGGCGCACCGGCGACTACGTCAATTCAATTCGGGGTGGTCGCCGCATCACTCATTGTCACATAAGGGGCTGCCGGATCGTCCGCAGTCAGCGCGGCCGTGATCCACAGCGCCGATAGCGCAGCGATGGCCAGAAAAAGGCTGATCCCAAGCACATAGCGCATGACGCCCGAGGTCTCACCGCCCCGCGCCTCTTCGGTGT
>JANOQL010000518.1:0-4389 GCA_031414835.1 Sphingomonadales bacterium
CGAAAAAGCCGCAAGAAAGGACTGAGCGATGCCGATTGACGCCACTGCGCCTTACGATGACACCAATATCTTTGCTCGCATCTTGCGCGGCGAGATTCCCAATCGCACGGTTTACGAGGACGAATGGGCGCTGGCGTTCCATGATATTGCCCCGCAAGCGCCCGTCCATGTGCTGGTGATCCCCAAGGGTCGCTATGTCAGCTGGGACGATTTTGCCCGCGATGCACCCGATGAGGCGATTGCGGCTTATGTCCGCGCAATCGGCCATGTCGCGCGGCTGCTCGATTTGCCCGCGCCTGGTTACCGGATGCTCGCCAATGTGGGGCAGCACGGGCATCAGGAAGTGCCGCATCTGCACGTCCATCTGTTTGGCGGGCGGCAATTCGGCGCGATGCTCGGTTCGTCTATCCCGGAAAACCGTTAACTCGTCCGAAGGGTTGTTGCCGCACGCAACGTTAACAGGGACGCTGTTAGCAGCGAGCCGTGTGGCCTATCAGGGATGCACGCCGGGGAGGGTCCATGCGCCAAGACGCATCCGGGTTCAGCGACGGGTTACGCGTCGATGACGAAACTGTGCTGCAAGTGCCAACCGGGGACCAAACTCCCGGACTGAGCCGCCGCATGCTGTTCCGTAACTTAGCACTGGCAGGCGTCGCATCGTCGGCGCTCGCTGCTTGCGGGGGCGGAGGCACTGCGGGCGGCGCTCCACCAACCGGGGTGGCACCGCCGCCGGTCGTCCCGCCATCGATGACGCCGCCGCCAATGATTCCTCCACCTGCAACGCCGCCGCCTGCGACGACGCCGACACCACCGCCATCTGCGACGCCGCCTCCGGCAACCCCGCCTGCTGCAACACCGCCGCCCGCAACGCCCCCGCCAGCAACACCGCCAACTTCACCCCCTCCGCCGCCGCCCCCTCCGCCCGCACCACTCACTGCGGTGCAGGCCTCGCGGTTTCTGGGGCAATCATCGATGGGTGCGACGAGCGCCGAAATCGCCGTGGTGCGCTCACGCGGATATGACGGGTGGCTGACGCAGCAATTTGCGCGCGCGCGGTCCACCAGCCATTATGACTGGCTGACCGCCAATGGCTATGCCGCAGACGATAACAAATTCACCAGCAACGGCTATGATGCGACCGTCTGGCGCCAGCTGATCGTATCGCCCGACCAACTGCGCCAGCGCGTTACAATGGCGTTGCTCGATTTCCTTGTCGTCGGGCTCGACGGGTTGCCGAGCAACTGGCGCCCGTTCAACATGGCGGCGTATATCGATGGCCTCGCGGATAATGCGTTCGGCAATTATCGCCAGATCCTGCAACACATCACGTTCAGCACCGCGATGGGGTTCTGGCTGACGTTTCTTGGCAACCGCAAGGCGAATGTCGCGACAGGATCGCAGCCCGACGAGAATTACGCGCGCGAAATTATGCAGCTGTTCACGATCGGGCTGGTCAATCTCAATCCCGATGGCACGTCCAAAGGCGGGGCGACCTATACGCAGGAGGATGTTTCGGGGCTGGCGCGCGTGTTTACCGGTCTGGTCTATGCCAATAATGATTTCGATACGCCGGGCCGATTCAAGCTGCCGATGATCGCCAATGACAGTTTTCACGAAACCCAGCCCAAGACGTTTCTGGGCCAGACGATTGGCGCAGGCCAAGGCGCGATTGCGTCTATCAACAGCGCGCTGGACATTATTTTCGCACACCCCAACGTGCCGCCGTTCATTTCGAGGCAGCTGATCCAGAGGCTGGTGACGAGCAACCCGGCGCCGGCCTATGTCGGGCGCGTTTCGGCGATCTTTGCCAACAATGGATCGGGGGTTCGCGGAGACATGAAGGCGGTGATCCGGGCGATCCTGCTCGATAGCGAGGCGCGCAGTGAAGCCAATCTGACCAACGCCGCATTCGGCAAGCTGCGCGCACCTGTGAACCGGCTGACCGCATGGGCCCGCGCCTTCGGGGCAACATCGCCTTCTGAAAAATGGGAAATCGGCGATACCAGCAGTTCGGCGAACCGGCTGGCCCAAAGCCCGGGCCGATCGCCATCGGTATTCAACTTTTTCCGGCCAGGCTACACCCCGCCCAATACCGCCTTGTCGGCACAAACGCTTGTCGGCCCTGAGTTTCAGATCACCAATGAATTGAGCACGGTATCGTATATCAATTTCATGCGGCAGGTGATTACCGGCGGTTCGGTTGGCGATCTTCGCGCCGATTACACGACGATTTCTGGCCTGGCGAACGATGCCAACGCGCTGGTCAACGAAGTCGCCCTGCTGCTTGCCGCAGGGCAATTGTCAGCACCGACACTGGCGACGATCCGCGGGGCGGTCGAGAGCATTCCGACCACGGCGACCAATGCCACGGCAAACCGGGTTTCGACCGCGATCCTGCTGACGCTGGCCGCGCCCGAATTCATCACGCAAAAATAAGGAGGCGTCAGCATGAGCCACGATCAATCGCGCCGCGCCTTCATGAAGCGGTCTGCCGTACTCGGCCTTGCCGGAACCGCTGCGCCGTTCGTCGTCAATCTCGCGGCGATCGGCGAAGCGGCAGCCGCAGTCAGCACCGATTACAAGGCGCTTGTGTGTGTCTTCATGTTCGGCGGGAATGATTATGCCAACACGCTGCCACCGTACGATCCAGCCAGCTACGCGCTGTATAACAACTTCCGATCGGGGCTTGCGTATCAGCGCGATGCACTCGCGCCGACACTGCTCAACCCGACCAGCGCGCTGGCAGGCGGGCGGCAATATGCGCTTGCGCCTGAACTTGCGCCGCTCCTGCCGGTGTTCGACGCTGGCAAGATGGCGGTGCTGCTCAACGTTGGAACGCTCATCCAGCCAACCACAAAAGCCCAATATGATGCTGAATCGGCTCCGCTCCCGCTCAACCTGTTCAGCCATAATGATCAGCAAAGCGTGTTCCAGTCATCGAGCCCAGAAGGGGCCACATCAGGCTGGGGCGGACGGATCGGCGATCTGTTCCAGTCAGGCAATGGCAATGCAACGCTGACGTGCATCAACGCCAGCGGCAACGCTGTATTCCTGACCGGCAAGACGGCGGTGCAATATGCCGTCGGCAGCAACGGCCCGGTGCCGCTCAACAACAACGCCAGCACATTGTTCGGATCGGCAACCGCCAACACCGCGCTGCGCAGCCTGATTGCCGAGCCACGGCTGCACCTGTTCGAAAACGAACACAGCAGAGTTACCAAGCGCGCGCTCGATACCTTTGCGCAGGTCAATTCGGCACTGACTGCCGCGCCTGCGATCAACACCGTCTTTCCATCGGGCAATCCGCTCGCCGATCAATTGCGGATCGTCGCGCGGCTGATCGCGGTCTCAAGCGAGTTGGGGGCGAAGCGGCAGGTGTTTTTCGTGTCAGCAGGCGGGTTCGACAATCACGACAATCTGGTCGCGCAGCATGGCCCGTTGCTGACGCGGGTTTCGACAGCGATGCGCGCATTTTACGACGCAACGCTCGAATTGGGCGTTGCAGACAAGGTGACGGCGTTCACGGCATCCGATTTCGGGCGCACATTGCTCGCCAATACGTCGGGTTCGGATCATGGATGGGGAAGCCATCATTTCGCGGTTGGTGGTGCCGTCAAAGGCAAGCAAATCTATGGCATACCGCCGGTATTCGCCGATGACGGCCCCGACGATGTCGGGCAGGGCCGCTTGCTGCCGACAATTGCGGTCGATCAATATGCTGCCACGCTTGCCAATTGGTTCGGCGTGACAGGGCAAACCGATCTGCGCACGGTCCTGCCGAATATAGGCAATTATACGACGCAGACGCTCGGGTTCATCTGATCATGCCGCCGCGCGAATCGGCTGAACATTCGCCCGATTGCCTTTGTCGCGCAGTCCATCGAGGATCGTATCGATAACGAGCGCGAGCTTTTCTTCGCGGACGCTGTGCATCAGGTCGATCATCTGCCACGGATTGCAGAACGGCTGGACCATCAGGTTGATCAGCGACACGGCCTGATCGATGCTCAGCCCGGCGAAACGACCATCGGCCATGCACTCGGCAACGATCATCGCAAGATAATGATCGCCCAGATCGACATAGCCACGGATCGTGTCTTCATGCTCGGCACCCAGATCGAGATACCGCTGAAACAGCAGCGGGTCAGCGTCGAAATTGGTGCGCATCAGGACAAAACGTCGCGCAAAAAAAGCGTAGAGCTTGTCGCGTGGCGCGAGATCTGACGCGACCACATCCTCCATGATCGCAATTTTGGGCGCAAACCAGCGGCCGGCAATCGCTTCATACAGCGCGTCCTTGCTGTCGAAAAAGCGGTAAATATTGGCAGGCGACATGCCTGCTTCGCGCGCCAGTTCGGCAAGCGTCGGGCTGCTCCCATTGGTGCGCGC
>JANOQL010000519.1:0-8742 GCA_031414835.1 Sphingomonadales bacterium
GGCGCAGGGCGATCGTCGCGATACCCCCAGCTGTCTCCATAATCTTCGCTGAAATCGGCACCGGCCATCCGCGCATCATCGCGATACTCGTCATAAGTATCCCAATCCATGCCGCGCACGCTGTCGTAAATCTGGCCGCTCGAATCGGTCAGCACCGCATCATCATAATAGCGTGACCAGCCATAGCCCGATGCAGGGGCAGCGAGCCCATATCGTGCATAATTGCCGATGTAGAAACTGGGGTTGATCCAGTAGCTTGGCAAAACATAACCACGCGTTGCAGGGCGATACGCGCCCCAACCGCCCGGCGCGCGGTAACCACCGTGCCAACGGCCATTATGCTTCGGTCCCCAATTGTGGCGTGGTGTTGCGGGCACAGCGTTTGCAGGCATAGGCCGCATCCCCGAGTCGCGCTTTGCCAAAACCGGGGCCGGCGCTGCTGCGACCGCCAGTGCAACTGCCGACAAAACAAGACTCTTCATGGTTAAACTCCCTGCCACGGCGGCGTTGCTCATCGGCGCAAATCCCGCGTTTCGAAGATATGTTTAACAGCTTGGTAACCAGCTGAAAATGGCAGGGCGTGGTTAATCCTGTCCCGTCACGGGGCAGAACCGGCAAGTCGCTGGCCCAAAAGCGCGGCAATAGCAGCGCATCCCGCTTCGTCGTCTGCGTCGAATCGCGCAAGCAAAGGGCTGTCGAGATCGAGCACGCCGATCAGCCTGCCATCATGCACAATCGGCGCGACAAGCTCTGATCGCGAAGCCGAATCGCATGCGATATGGCCCGGAAACTCGTGGACATCATCGACGCGCACCAGCGATTGCACCTCAGCTGCCGTCCCGCAGACCCCTTTCCCCATCGCAATCCGGATGCAGGCAGGCTTTCCCACGAACGGCCCCAGCACGAGCTCGCCATCGATCAGCCGGTAAAATCCCGCCCAGTTGAGATCGGGAAGCGTTTGGCCGATCAGCGCGGCGCAATTGGCCATATTGGCAATGGGGTCGGTCTCTCCCGACGTCACCGCGTCCAGCGCTGCGAGCAGTTCAAGGTAAAGCTCGGCCTTGGTGTTGGCGGTGATATGAGTGTCAAACATCGATCCCGGCCTTCCCGCGCGCTTTCTTGACCGAACTGCGTACGGCCTTCCCGACCAGCCGTTTTTCGCGTGCCGCCCGGCTGGGCTTGGTTTTCACACGCCGGACGGGGCGGATCAGCGCTTTTTCGATCAATGCCGCCAGCCGCGCTCTGCCGTCTGCACGGTTCGCCTCTTGCGTCCGGTGTGACCGGGCGACGATCACGATCGATCCGTCGATAGTCCAACGGCTCCCGGCAAGCGTTTTCAACCGCCGGAACGCATCGGGGGCCAACCCCAAAGCAAACACATCGAGCCGCATCTGGACAGCCGTCGCCACTTTATTGACATTCTGCCCGCCGGGCCCGGTTGCTGCCAGAAACCGCTCCTCGATCGCGTTGTCAGGGATGTGATAGGCAGCCATCGGCCGGATATAGCAGCCACGTTAACCGGATGACAGTGACTGCGCGCGCAAGCTGGCAACATGCACGAGAAATTTGTCTTTGGCGCAATTGGCATGGCGGCTTTGGTCGGGCTGATCGCACCCGATCGATCTCCCGAACCTGGCAACGCAGTGCGCATCGTTGCCGAAAACGAACCAGCGCCTGTTCCCCGCCAGTCAAATTCGGGCTTCGGCACCCAGATCCAGCGCGCCGGCGACGGACATTTTTATGCGACCGCAGACGTCAATGGCAGGCCTGTCCGTTTCCTCGTCGATACAGGCGCCAGCACCGTGGCGCTGACCGTCGCCGATGCTCAGGCGGTCGGTTTGATTGTCAATACTTCTGAATTCTCCGTCATCGGACGTGGCGCTTCGGGTGAAGTCATGGGCAAAGTGGTGATGCTCGACAGCGTGGCGATCGATGGCAAGCGGGCTGACAATGTGCGTGCCGCGATCCTCGCCGATGGCCTCGACGTGTCGCTGCTCGGGCAAAGCTATCTGGCGCAATTGCAACAGGTCAAGATCGAAGGCGATCAGCTCGAACTGCGTTAAGCCGCCAATTTCCGCTGTTTGGCGAGCTTCCTCAGCAGCATGTCACGTTTCAGTTTCGACAGATGGTCGATAAACAAAATGCCTTCGAGATGATCGATCTCATGCTGGAGACAGGTGGCCAGCAAGCCATCTAGTCGCTTGTCATGCGCCTTCCCCTGCTCGTCGAGCCATTGCGCGCGGATCGTCGCGGGGCGCTCGACATCGGCATATTGTTCGGGGACCGAAAGGCAGCCTTCGTTATAGATCGCCATATCCTCTGACGGCTCTGACAACACCGGGTTGATGAACACGCGCGGTTCGCGATTGACGACGCCGGTTTCCTCGTTCTTGTCCTGAAGATCGATCACGAGCACCCGTTGCGGCACGCCGATCTGGATCGCGGCAAGGCCGATCCCGGGGGCATCGTACATCGTCTCGAACATATCGGCGACAAGCGCGCGGGTTTCGTCAGTCACTGCCTCGACCGGCAGCGATTTGGTCTTGAGCCGCGGATCGGGCGCTTCGAGAATTGGGAGAATGGCCATATCGCCGAAATAAGAATGCCGGTGGTGCGGGTCAAGCCACCGGTGTCTCGACTGCGCTCGACGTGAGCGGTATTTTCCTATTCCGTCCGCTCATCTCGAGCGAAGTCGAGAGATCACGCCACTGGACGCCGCGCGCGCAACGCCTGTGCCAAAGTCCCATCGTCGAGATAATCGAGCTCACCGCCCACAGGCAGCCCATGCGCAAGCTGCGTGATCCGCACAGGGAGGCCAGCCAGGCGGTCCGCCAGATAATGCGCTGTCGTTTGCCCTTCGAGCGTGGCGTTCATCGCGAGCACCACTTCGTCGACCGATCCATCGGACACCCGCGAAAGCAACGCCTCGATATTCAAATCTTCAGGCCGCACGCCATCCAATGCCGACAGTTTCCCACCGAGCACATGGAACTTCCCCGGGAACAGTCGTGATCGTTCGAGCGCCCAGAGATCGGGAACATCCTCGACAACGCACAGCATCCGGGCATCGCGGCGCGGATCGCTGCACACCCCGCACGGGTCGCTGGTATCCACATTGCCGCACACCGAACACGGCGAAAGCCGCGCATCGACCTGCTCCAAGGCGCGCAGCAGCGGCACCAAAGTCGCCTCGCGCTTCTTGAGCAGATGCAGCACCGCACGCCGCGCCGAACGCGGCCCGAGGCCGGGTAGCCGCGCCAATGCCTGCACAAGGGTTTCGATTTCGGCACTTGCCATGTTTGACCATTAGGGGGTTGCACTTGCGCCTGCCAAGGGGTTGAGAGGCGGCCATGCGGATTATCTTCATGGGCACCCCCGATTTTGCCGTCCCGACGCTCGATGCTTTGGTCGGCGCGGAGCATGAAGTGTGTGCGGTCTATTGCCAGCCAGCGCGTCCGGCGGGACGCGGCAAGGCACTGATGCCTTCCCCTGTCCAGCGGCGGGCCGAGGCGTTGGGCATCAAGGTGCACACCCCGGTTTCGCTCAAATCGGCTGAGGAACAATTGCTGTTTGCAAGCCTCGATGCTGATGTCGCGGTGGTCGCGGCTTATGGCCTGATTCTGCCGCTGCCGATCCTTGACGCACCACGGCTCGGCTGCCTCAACGTCCATGGCTCGATCCTGCCGCGCTGGCGAGGGGCCGCCCCTGTCCAGCGCGCGATCCTTGCCGGCGACAGCGAAACCGGCGTGACGATCATGGATATGGAGGCAGGACTCGATACCGGCCCGACGCGCGCGGTGGCGCGAACGCCGATCGACGGAAAGACGGCGGGCGAGCTAACTGTCGAGATCGCCAATATGGGCGCGCGGCTGATGGTTGAAGTCCTCGCCAACCTCGACGGCCACCCGCCAGTGCCGCAGCCCGAAGGCGCGCTTTATGCGCCGAAGATCGACAAGTCCGAAGCCCGGCTCGATTTCCTCGTCAGCGCCTCGCAGATCGAACGCCAGATCCGCGCCTTCGCCCCTGCCCCCGGCGCGTTCTTCAAATATCAGGGCGAACGGTTCCGCATCCTCGCTGCCGAGGTGCTGCCGCCGCAGCCCGCGAGCGGCCCTGTCGGCAGCACGATCGACGATCATCTGACCATCGCCTGCAACCCCGGTGCTGTCCGCCCGACGCTGATCCAGCGGGCAGGCAAGGCCGCGATGCCTGTCGCTGACCTGCTGCGCGGATTTGCCATCCCCGAAGGCGCAAAACTCGGATGACGCGGTTCAGGTTCCTGATCGAATATGACGGTCGCCCGTTTGTCGGCTGGCAGCGGCAAAAGACAGGCGCGAGCGTTCAGGCAGCCATCGAGGATGCCATCGCTGCGATCACCGGAGAGACCGCCACGGTCCACGGCGCGGGCCGCACCGATGCGGGCGTCCACGCCGAAGCGATGGTAGCGCATTGCGATCTCGAAACCGCGCTGACGGCATTCCGGCTGATGTCGGGGATCAACGCCAAGCTCCGCCCGCACCCCATCGCGATCCTCGACTGCACCACAGTTGCCGAAGATTGGCACGCGCGGTTTTCGTGTATCGGGCGCAGTTATATCTATCGCATCGTCAACCGCCGCGCGCCGCTTGCGCTCGATGTGGGGCGGGCATGGCGCGTGCCGCAACCGCTCAAATGGCAGCCGATGCACGACGCCGCACAATTGCTGGCCGGCACGCATGATTTCACCACCTTCCGCTCGGTCCATTGCCAGTCGGCAAGCCCGGTCAAGTCGCTCGACCAATTGGACGTGCGGCGCTTCGGCGAGGAGATCGAGGTGACAGCGAGCGCAAGGTCGTTCCTCCACCACCAGGTCCGCTCGATGGTAGGCTGCCTGATGATGGTCGGCCGTGGACAGTGGACCGCCGCCGATCTGCAAGCCGCATTGGACGCGAAGGACCGCGCGGCCTTGGGTTTCAATGCGCCCCCTGATGGCCTGTATTTCGTCGAGGCGCGGTATTGAGCGGGTGCCGGGAAATGCCGGATTTCTTAGAAAGTAGAGGGTTAGACAGAGATACTCCTGCCAGAACCGCGCCCATTCTGAAACGAATGGCGCCCCCCACATCGCCGTTCGCACAGAGCCGCAGAAACCGCAAAGGGCGCAGAGATCGGAAGCCAAGCACGTTCGGCGAAGCACCAGCCTCACAATCCTCGGCGACCTCTGCGCTCTTTGCGTCTCTGCGCGAACCAACCTTGACCGCCGACGCCCCAATGCCCCCGAAAATGGACGACGCCTCAGAAAGTGGAGACTTAAATCGCCCCTGCTCTCCGCCCCCATACGGCGGAAGAAGGGGCAGATGGCAGCTTATGATCGATCCCGTGTCATGCACCGGGGCGTGGCACAGCGGGGATGATCTAGGACAATGGTATTTCGGGTGGGGCTAAGGCAATTCGACATATCTGATTTGGCGACTGGCATTTCGCGCAACGAGCGATAGGATCATTTTATGGATGGGGAACTGGCAGCAACAGCCGATCTGGCAACGGGGGCAGTGGTTGCAGCAGCAATCGAGCCCGATCATGGTAATACTGTAAGCGGCGCAACGACAGACGTCTGCCTGAACTGCGGCGCGACAGTGTCCGGCGGCTATTGCAGCGCGTGCGGGCAGAAGCGGAAGGTCCACCGGACGCTCGCCGAGTTCGGGCATGACCTGCTCCACAGCGTGCTGCATTTCGATGGCAAAATCTGGCGCACGCTGCCGCTGCTCGCGTGGCGACCCGGCGATTTGACGCGACGTTACATCCATGGCGAACGCGCGAAGTTCGTTTCCCCGCTTGCACTGTTCCTGTTCACCGTTTTTCTGACCTTTGCGATGTTCAACGCGCTGATGCCCGCGCAATCGGACTTTTCGATCACGACCGAGGTCAAGACCGATGCCGAATTCGATGCAGTCAAAGCCGAGATGGACAAGGATATTGCGCAATTGCAGGCCAAGCTGACCGCCGCAAAAAACGCAGGCAAACCTGTCGGCGATATCGAAAGCGAATTGAGCGGGTTGCAAATCGCACGGAAATTCGTGGGATCGACGCAAACGGCAGTGACCGGCTCGCAAGAGGGCGATGGCGGCTGGCGCTTCACCGATCTTGAGTTTCCGGGATCGGACGCCCTCAACGAGGCAGTGAAAAAGGGAACGCAGAACCCGCAACTGCTGATCTACAAAATCCAGTCGAACGCGTATAAATATTCTTGGGCGCTGATCCCGATTTCGGTGCCGTTCGTGTGGCTGCTGTTCTTCTGGCGGCGGCAGTTCAAGCTGTTCGATCACGCGGTGTTCGTCACCTATTCGCTCTGCTTCATGATGGTCACGCTTTCGATTGCGGCCATCCTGATTGCGGGGACCACCTATGCCGCAATCGGCGGCCTGATCCTCAGTTTCGTCCCGCCGCTCCACATGTATCGCCAGCTCAAATACGCCTACGGCCTCAGCCGGTTTGGCGCGGCGTGGCGGATGCTGGCACTCACGACCTTCGCCACAATTGCGCTGACCATGTTCATCACGCTGATCGTTGCATTGGGGGCGACGGGGTGAGGGGCGTATCCGATTGAGCATTGCGTTCCCGCCACTCTAAGCACCTCGCCTTCCTCTAATCCCCCTTCAACTCTCCCATCCCTGTCAGCCGCAACACCCCGGTGCCCGGAAGCTCGACGCGCAGTTCGAGAGTGCCGCCTGCTGCCTCGACGAAGCGGCGGAGGGTGGAAAGATACAGGTCGGCCTGCCGCTCGATCTTGACGATAGCGGGCTGCTTTACGCCAAGGCTCTGCGCGATCTGTTCCTGCGTGCGCTCGGCGAGCTTGCGCAAGGCCTTGAGACCTTCGACTTCGGCATGAAGTTCGGCGCTGCGCGCCTCAACAGCGATGCGATCTTCAGGGGGAAGCGCATCGAGCAGCTCTTCGAGCGTTCGTCCCGACGTGCTTGGCGGCGACGATAGCTTTGCTTTTGTAGCCATCTTACTGTTCCTTCAACCTCGCTAGATGATCGGCAAAGCGCGCATCGGCTTTGGCAATCAACGTCTTGTAAAACCGCTTTTGCACAACCCCCGCCTTGTCACCCGCTACGAGAATAATGCCTTTACGTTTGGGATCGAACGCGAACGCCACCCGCCAGACCCCGTTTTCGGCATTGAACCGCAATTCTTTCATATTGGCATAAGCCGAACCGCTAAGTGTATCGGCATGCGGGCGGGCAAGAGCCGGTCCATAGGTGCGCAACAGCATCAGCTCGGAAAGCAAAGCCAACCTTACTGAACGTGGCAATGCGTCATATTCGGGTTCAAACTCTTCATGGTTGACCACCGTCCACTGCATGATCCGATATAACCCTTAAGCTATTATTTGTCGAGAGGCAAAAAACCTCACCCAAACAGCCGCCCCAAGGCCTTATCCAGCATCACCAGCTGCCAGATCAGCCGCCCATTGTCGCTCACCCCGGCGCGATGATCGGTGACGGCTTTTTTGATCGCGGCTTGTTCGAACCAGCCGGTTTCGACCAGCGTCGAAGCCTCTACCAGTGCCTCGGCCTGCGCTGCCAGCGGCCCGCGGAACCAGGCTGAAATCGGGGTGACGAAACCCATTTTGGGGCGGTAGAGGATGTCTTTGGGCAGATGGCCTTCCATTGCCTTTTTCATCAGCCATTTGCCCTCGCCGCGCCGGACGCGGAGGTTCGCTGGCAGGCTCGCGGCGAATTCGACGAGGCGGTGATCGAGCAACGGCTCGCGCGCTTCGAGGCTGACGGCCATGCTCGTGCGATCGACCTTGGTCAGGATATCGCCCGGCAGCCAGATTTTGAGATCGGCATATTGCGCGCGGTCAAGCGCTTCATCGGCGGGGGCATCGCGCATTGCCGCGATGGTGCGATTCTCGGCGCGGTGGCCTTGGAGACCGGCTTGAAAGCCTTGTGAAAACAGCCGCTTGCGCGTGTCTTCTCCGATCACACCGACTGATCGGGCATAGGCCTCTGCCCCATCACGCGCGAGGTTCTGGAAGGTGGTTTTGGCACGCAGCGGGCGCGGTGCCCAATCGGCCTTGGGGTAAGCGCGGCCTAAGCCACCGAAGACTGCCGAGCGCATTCCGCCGGGAACGAGCGAACGGACGCGTTCCTCGTTCGCCTGAAACACATGCCGCCGGTAACCGGCAAACGCTTCGTCAGCGCCATCGCCTGACAGCGCTACGGTGACCGTCTCGCGCGCCAGCTGGCAGACGCGCCAGGTCGGGAGCGCGGAGGCATCGGCAAAGGGTTCGTCGAACGCCTGCGCCAGTACATCGATCGCGCTGAAATCATCGGAAGCAACGATCCGGCTGCGGTGATCTGTGGCGAAGCGTTCGGCGATCTGGCGGGCATAGCCGCTTTCATCGAGTGCCGCTTCCTCGAAGCCGATCGAGCAGGTCTGCACCGCATCGCGGCTGAGTTCGGCCATGAACGCGACCACCGTCGAGCTGTCGACTCCGCCTGAGAGGAACGCGCCCAATGGCACATCGGCGACCATGCGGCTGCGCACAGCCTCGCGCAATCGGTCACGCAACTCGGCCTCAAGATCGGCGACCGATCCGGTCGCCCGTTTGGTGAAGTCAATGTCCCACCATTGCTGCGGGGCGGCCAAAGGCTTGCCGCAATGGAGCCGCAGCCAATGCCCCGCAGGCAGCTTCTCTACCCCCGCGACGATACTCGCATCATCGGGGACATAGCCGAGCGCCATATAGTCCTCGACGGC
>JANOQL010000520.1:0-5319 GCA_031414835.1 Sphingomonadales bacterium
GTCACCTTGAGCGTCGCATTGCCCAGCGACTGGAGCAGCGCGGTGACGGGCAGCTTGCGCTTGCGATCGATGCGGACGTTGACGATATCCTTGGCATCGAATTCGAAATCGAGCCACGATCCGCGATAGGGAATGACGCGCGCGGCAAACAGGAATTTGCCCGAAGAGTGCGTCTTGCCGCGATCATGGTCAAATAGCACGCCCGGCGAGCGGTGCATCTGCGATACGATCACGCGTTCGGTGCCGTTGATGATGAAAGTGCCGTTCTCGGTCATGAGCGGCATGTCGCCCATGTAGACGTCCTGCTCCTTGATATCGAGCACCGACCGGGTTTCGGTTTCCGAATCGACTTCGAACACGATCAGCCGCAGCGTGACCTTCATCGGCGCGGCATAGGTGATCCCGCGCTGGCGGCATTCTTCGGTATCGAATTTGGGATCTTCGAGTTCGTAATGGACGAAATCCAGTTCGGCAGTGCCGGCAAAATCGCGGATCGGGAACACGCTGCGCAGCGTTTTTTCAAGCCCCGAGACATATCCTGTCGCGACATTCGAGCGCAGGAACTGCTCATATGATTCGCGCTGGACCTGGATCAGGTCGGGCATCTGCGTCACTTCGTGGATGTTGCCGAACACCTTGCGGATCCGGCGACGCTGCGCCGATGCTGACTGCGGATTGATCGCCGGAGAAGCTGCCATGGAAATAAATGCCTTCCTGTTGAGCCATATGCGATGGCTCGAAATAAAACGGGGCGCAGCAGACGCCGAAAAAGCCGCGCAAATCCATGGCTGGATCCGGCAGCTTCAACGCGTTTCGATGGTCCGCATCCCCCATTTCGTTCGGCCCGTCGCGCAAACGGCCCATGTCTCGGGGGAGTGGATAGAGAGGATATAGGAGTTCGAGGGGTGAGTGTCAAACGGGTAGGGTGCACTGGGCCGGGGAAGCCGCGATGTTAAGCGGTTTGCTCTGCGCGCACCTCGGCGACACCCAGCATCCTCAGTATCGGCGCCAATTGGCTATCTGCACACAGGCTAGGGATATGGACAGTGCGACCCGATTTGAGGAGCAGCATTACTGTATCGGGGCCATCGCTCCAGCGATGTACGGTCATGCTGGCAATATCGGCGATCAACACATGCTCCGCGTTGCTCGCGTGGAAGAATCGCAGTGCCTCTGCACTCACCACCACGCCCGATTTCGGGTTGCGGATAATCGCCCAGACCAGCATCACTGCCGCAAAGCCAACCGGCGCGTAGAAAAACCACGGCGCGCCGTAATACGATGCGGTGGCCAGCAGCACGAGCGTCACACCAAGCGCAAAACCAGTCGCTAGGCGACGACCCGACAAGTGGTAGGTATAAAGCGGCGTCCCGGACATTTGGGGAGTTTAGCGAAGGCGGGTTACCGGGAGGTTTCGTGGATAGGCGGAACTCAACTTGTTTTTGTTATTGTCGCTCTCATGCCGAACTATCCTATGCCTCCTGCAAAACCATTTTCCTACAGCAATGCCGCCGTGGCAGAATGAGGCTATGGCACTATGGATTTCCTCGGTGACGTCAGGACGGGTGGCGGCCCCGTCACGGCTTTCGCATGGCATGGAACCGCTAACCGGACAAAGTGGACATTCGGCACCCCAACTTGCGTCCGTCTTGTCCGGTTTGGCGCGCCGCCGCAATGGACAGCAACTCCCGTTTAACTCTCAACTTACTGAGAAACCCGCCGTTTTCTGGTGTTCCGATCCTCGCCTTGAGGCGAGGTGGCAGCGCGCAGCGCTCGTCGGAGTGGTGACAAGAATTGGCTGCGGTAGCAGCCAGCGCGCTGCCGCGCGCGTTGTCCGCACCACTCCACCGCTTCGCGGTCCCCCTCGCCTCAAGGCGAGGATCCATACCCCCCACCTAACCCTCAACTTTCTGACAAATCCGCCATTTTCGGCAAAGCCGTTGGACTCGCCCAAAGTCTCGCGGCATTGACGACAAGACCCTCAAGGAGAACACCCCAATGGCCCGCGAATTTGACATCATCGTTTATGGCGCAAGCGGATTTACCGGGCGGCTGGCCGCCGAATATCTGACCGCGCGGGGCATCACAAAATGGGCAATGGGCGGGCGCAGTCTGGAGAAACTCGCCGAGGTGCGCGATCTGATCGGCGCGCCTGCCGATACGCCTTTGGTCGCGGTCGATTCGGATGATTCCGCCGGACTCGAGGCGATGTGCAACCGCACCCGCGTCGTGCTGACCACTGTGGGGCCGTATCAGCTTTATGGCGCGAAGCTCGTCGCTGCGTGTGCCGCCACGGGCACCGATTATACCGATCTGTGCGGCGAACCGGCATGGATGCGCGAGATGATCGACGCGCATGATGCGACGGCCAAGGCAACAGGTGCGCGGATCGTGTTTTCAGCCGGGTTCGATTCGATCCCTTTCGATCTTGGTGTCTGGTTCCTCCAGCAAGAGGCGATCAAGCGCCACGGCATCCCCGCGCCGCGCGTCAAATGCCGCGTTATCAAGATGCAGGGCGGCGCGTCTGGCGGCACGATCGCCAGCCTCACCGAAACGATGAAGGCCGCCGCCAAGAACCCCAAGATCATCGGGCTTCTGAAATCCTCGTTCGCGCTGACCCCCGGCTTTGAAGGCCCGTCGCAGCCTTCAGGGCTGATCCCTGAATATGACAGTCCGATGGGTGGCTGGGCGGTGCCGTTCGTGATGGCGCCGATCAACACCAAGAATGTCCACCGCGCCAACCTGTTGCAGGGCCACACCTATGGCAAAGATTTCGTCTATGACGAGATGATGATGACCACGATCGGTGCGGCGGGCAAGGCGATGGCCGAGGCTGTTGCCAAGGCCAATCCGTTCGGCGATGCCAAGCTGAAGCCCGGCGAAGGCCCATCAAAGGAAGACCGCGAGAACGGGTTTTACGACATCGTGTTCACAGGCGAATATCCCGATGGGCGGAGCTTGCGCGTGTCGGTCAAAGGCGATCGCGATCCGGGCTATGGGTCGACCAGCAAGATGATCGCCGAGACTGCGCTGACGTTGCTGGAAACTAAGACCGAAGGCGGCATTGTCGTCCCCGGCGCAATCATCGCCGCCCCGTTGCTCGCCCGGCTTGAGGCAAACGCGGGATTGAGCTTCAAGATAGAGGAATGAAACCCTGCGCCCCCCGCTCAAAAACAATCCGCTCATCTCGAGCGAAGTCGAGAGACGGGGTCGAGCGAAGTCGAGACCCCTTCACCACGTCCCAAAAGCATCTCGGCTTCGCTCGATGCGGCCCCTCGACTGCGCTCGGGGTGAGCGGACTGTTATGATTTATCGGAACTCAATGCCCCGGAAACGCGAGCAAGCTCTGGTTCGCCACCCCGGCATCGCTGAGCTTTGAGGCACCGCCCAAGTCAGGCAGGTCGATCAAGAACCGCGCTTCGGTCACGACTGCACCTTCACCGCGCAACAGGCTGATCGCGGCGAGCGCCGTGCCGCCCGTTGCGATCAGATCGTCGACAAGCAAGACGCGCTGACCGGGGGTCACATGGCCTTGATGCAGCTCGATCCTGTCAGTGCCATATTCGAGCGCGTAATCGATGCCGGTCTTGGCCCCCGGCAGCTTTCCGGGTTTGCGCAACATGATCTTGCCCTTGGTCAGCGCATAAGACAGCGCCGAAGCCACAATGAACCCGCGGGCTTCGATCCCGGCGATGAGGTCAATCTCGGCGGGATCGAACGTCGCGGCCAACCGGTCGATGCTCGCGCGGAAACCGGGGCCATCGAGAATCAGCGTTGAGACATCGCGGAACAATATGCCCGGCTTGGGATAATCGGGGATAGTGCGGACGAGGCTCGCGAGATCGGCGTTATCGGTCATGCTTCCGATGTTGCGCGATCAAAAACGGGCGTCAATCACTCCTTGCTAGCAGCGTGATGTGATAATAGTTATTGTCCCACACAATCGGGAGACAGATCATGGCAAGCAGCGTCAATCTGGGCGAAGCGCTCGAATCGTTCATCGACAAAGCGGTATCGACAGGCCGCTACGGTTCGCGGTCGGAAGTCCTGCGTGAGGGCGTCAGGCTCGTCCAGGAACGCGAGGCGCTCTGGGCGCGTTTCGATGCCGACATGCAGGTGGCGATCGATTCGCTCGAACGCGATGGGGGCATTCCCGCAGAAGAGGTTTTTGACCGTTTGCGTAATAAATACCGGAAGATGGCGGATGAGCGGCGGAAGCTGGCCGCATGAAGGTCAAATTCTCCAAACCGGCGGATAGCGATTTGGAAGCAATTGGTGACTGGATCGCGAGGGACGATCCAGAGCGCGCTGATACATTCATCGAAGAATTGAGCGAAAGATGCTTATCACTAGCGGACCATCCTCGGCGCTTTCCTGCGGTGGAAAGCGCACCTGCGGTGGAGATCAGGAAGCTGACGCACAGCGACTATCTCATTTTCTATCGGATCGACCCGACCGAAATCAGCATTCTGCGCGTCATTCACGGATCGCGCGATTGGGCGGTGCTGTTCGACCGATGATAAGAAAAAGGGCGGCTCCGGGTGGAACCGCCCTTTTCTGTGTTCTGGCCCAAGCCGTGACGGGAGTGAATCCCGTCACGTCAGACGGGTCGCTTTGCGCCCGCTGGCCGGCCTTGCGGGAGGTGGGCGTAGCCTCGCTGCGCCTCCCCCGCTGCGGCTTACTTAAGCTCGACAGTCGCGCCTGCGGCAACGAGCTGCGCCATGGTCTTCTGCGCTTCGTCCTTAGACACGCCTTCCTTGATCGCCTTTGGCGCGGCTTCAACAGCAGCCTTGGCTTCGGTCAGGCCGAGGCCTGTAATCGCGCGGACTTCCTTGATGACGGCGATCTTGTTGCCACCGTCGCCTGTCAGGATCACGTCGAATTCGGTCTGCTCTTCAGCAGCCGGTGCGGCAGCGGCAGCAGGGCCGGCAACTGCAACCGCAGCAGCGGCCGAAACGCCCCATTTTTCTTCGAGCATCTTCGAAAGTTCTGCCGCTTCGATCACGGTCAGCGCCGAAAGGTCGTCTACAATCTTGTTCAAATCAGCCATTTTATATCTCCAGGGTAATCAAAGGTTCAAATTGAGGTCACGCAGCATCTTTGGTCGCGTAAGCACCGAAAACGCGGGCCAGTTGGCCTGCGGGCGCCTGAACGATCTGGACGAGCTTGGTCGCAGGTGCCTGCACGAGGCCCACGATCTTGGCGCGCAGTTCATCGAGCGATGGCAATGTTGCCAGCGCCTTGATGCCATCGGCGTTGAGGACAACAGACCCCATCGCGCCACCCACGATCTCAAGCCGATCGTTGGTTTTGGCAAAC
>JANOQL010000521.1:0-3337 GCA_031414835.1 Sphingomonadales bacterium
CTAGCCGGCAAGCTGACGGATCGGGAAGCGGCCGCCATCCTTGCTCGCGATGTGTCGCCGGCGTTTGGGAACAGCGAATTTGCCGCAGGAATCGCTGCGGGCAGTGCTGCCATCATCCGCGAGATCGAATAGATGCGGTTCTGGCGGGCCTTGCTGTTGATGATCGCGCTGGCTGCGGCAACGCCGTCGGTTGCGCAGGAATTTCCAAAACTCACAGGGCGCGTCGTCGATGCCGCGAACTTGCTGTCGCCTGAGATCGAGGCGCAGCTGACCGCGCAACTGGCGCAGCTTCAGACTGAAACAACGCGGCAGCTGGTGATCGCGACCGTTCCCGATCTCCAAGGCTATGACATTGCTGAATATGGCTACAAACTGGGCGATGCGTGGGGGATCGGGCAGAAGGGTGAGAATAACGGCATTGTGCTACTGGTGGCCCCCAACGAACGCCGCGCGCGGATCGAGGTGGGCAATGGCCTTGGCGATGTCGTGCCCGATGTGCTGGCGGCACGGATTATCCGCAATGACATGATTCCGCGTTTCAAGGCCGGAGACCTTCCGGGCGGCGTCGTCGCGGGCGCGGATTCGGTGGTGAAGCTGATCCGCTTGCCTCCCGGCGAAGCGATGGCACAGGCACGGCTGATCGCAACGCAAAAGCCTGAAAAAGAGGCAGGCTTCGGCGGTGTGATCTTCTGGCTGTTCATCTTCTTTTTCTTCATCCTGCCGATGATCCGGTCGATGTTCGGGAAGCGCGGCAGGCGCTTTGGCAGCGGGCCGATTGTGATCTGGGGACCGGGCGATTTTGGCGGTAGCGGCGGCGGGAGCAGCTGGGGCGGCGGCGGCGGATTTTCAGGCGGTGGCGGCAGCTTTGGCGGCGGCGGCGCATCGGGGGGATGGTGATGAAACCCCAAGATCAAACTGGCATGGCCGAGGCCGATCATGTTCGTGTAAGCGATGCGGTGCGCGCAGCCGAAGGCGGAACCGCAGGCGAAATCGTCACGATCGTCGCCGACGCGTCGGATCGCTATCTCGACGTTGCCGTGTGGATTTCGGCGACGTTGGGCGTGATCGCGATGACCTTCATGGCGGCGGTACCAGGGTTTGCTTCGGACCTGATCCGGTCGCTGTCGGGCGGCTGGGGCGAAGAGCCGAGCCTTGCCGAAGCACTCGAACTGTCGCTTGCGACGTTTGTGCTCATCTTCATTGCTGCGCGCCTGTTGTTGCTCTGGCGGCCTTTGCTCGTCGCGCTGACGCCGGGGATTGTTAAAACCGGCCGCGTCCATCGTCGCGCCGTGCGATACTTCAAGGTCGGGGCTGAACGCCGGACGACAGGGCGGACGGGCATCCTTATCTATCTGTCGCTGGCTGAGCGCCGCGCGGAAATTGTCGCAGACGAAGCGATCCACAAAGTCGTGCCGAACGAGGATTGGGGGCAGGCGATGGCCGATCTGATCGTCGAGGTGAAGGATGGCCGCATTGCCGATGGCATGATCGCCGCGATCCGCGATGTCGGGCTGATCCTTGCGCAGCATCTGCCGCGCGCCGATGATGACAGCAATGAATTGCCTGACAGGTTGATCGAATTATGAGCACCGAAGCCGAAGAAATCGTCTGGCAGGGCCGGTTCGTAACCGCAAAGCGCAAGGGGCGCTGGGAATATGTCAGCCGCGCACGCGGCATCAAGGCAGCGATGATCCTTGCGACAGAGGGCGGGCATGTCCTCCTTGTCGAACAATATCGCGTCCCGCTTGGATGCAATTGCCTCGAATTTCCGGCGGGCCTGGTCGGCGACGAGGAGGAAGGCGAGGACGTTGCACCTGCTGCGGCGCGTGAGCTTGAAGAGGAAACCGGCTACCGCGCCGGGCGAGTTGAAATCGTGGGCGAATTCTTCTCGTCACCCGGCATTGTGAGCGAGAGTTTCTCGCTGGTTCGCGCGTTCGATCTGGAAAAGGTCAGCGAAGGCGGCGGGGTTGAGGGCGAGAACATCACCGTGCACCGCGTGGCGCTGACCGGCATCGAAGACTTCATCGCGGCCAAACGCGCCGAAGGCTGTGCGATCGACGCGCGGCTGTTGATGCTGCTGGCCCCGAGCCTTATCTGAAATTGTCGGCGTAGGCCTGAATCTTGAGCGCCTTTGCCGCCGCTGGAACAACCGTCACCGCAATCCCTTTTTCCGCCGCATAGGCCTTTGCCGCTTCAAGCGATGCGAACCGCAGATTGAGCTGGCGCCGCGTATCGCGCGAACCTGCCCAGCCCATCAGCGGATCGGCACGCTGAGATTCGGCGGGTTCGAATTCGAGATGCCATTCGCCATCGGTTGCGCGGCCCGACTGCATGGCGGTTTTGGACGTCTGGACGATGCGAGCCTTGATCATGGCCGCGCCCTTGCCCCGAATCACCCGTTCCTCGCAAGCGCCTTCTTGGTTTTGAGGCTCGCCGTCGCTTCCCATGGCCGGTCGGGCCAATTGTGCTTCGGGTAACTGCCTCGCATTTCCTTGGCGACATCGGACCAACTGCCGCGCCAGAATCCGGGCAGATCGCGCGTCGTCTGGATCGGACGACCTGGCGGCGAGGTGAGCGACAGGATCAGCAGCGTGCGGTCCGGTCCGATGACAGGATGGCTGTCGAGCCCGAATAGCGCCTGAACGCGCACGCTGACGGTCGGACCAGCAGCGGCATCGTAATCGATAGCGTGGCGCGTTCCGGCAGGAGACACAAAGTCGATTGGCGCCCGACTATCGATGGTCTTGCGGGTCTCCCAATCGAGCAATCCGATCAGGGCATCGTGAAGCCGCCCAGCGTCGATTTCATCGAGTCCACGCTTGCCGGCGATCAAGGGCGGCAGCCATTCTTCGAGCCGATCCAACAGCGCGGCATCGTCCAGCCGATCCACGCCTGCAAAGCCCGCTCTTGTGCGCAACATAAGTGCAGCATTTTTCCATGCGATGACGCTGAGGCCATGCGTGCGCACCCCGCCGATGAGCGCCGCTGCAATGGCTTCGGATCGCAACGTCATGTCGCGGCCTTTCGCCAGAACGATCGCGCCGAGCCTGCGCCCTGTCATGGCTTCGACGCGACCTGTTTGCGGATCGAATTTCGCGGTCGCACCGCTTTCGATCTTGTCAGCGAACATCTGCTCGACCGTCGTCTGGTCGATCGCCGCCGCAGCAACGATCCGCGCGCCGCCTGCTGAGCCCTGAACATCGGCGACCGCCAGCCATTGGCTGCGCGCGAGCGGGCTGGCGGCATCGATTTTGTAGCCGCGACCGCCTGTTGCCGCCCAATGTTCGCCGCTGGCATCCCGACGCTTTGCAACCCGGTCAGGAAAGGCGAGTGCGAT
>JANOQL010000522.1:0-1638 GCA_031414835.1 Sphingomonadales bacterium
GCGATGAGCGCCAAAATTGCGAATTTTGAACCGGACATACTCATCTGAAACTCCTTGTGGCCCGCGCGCGCCCCATGCGGCCCATTGCAACACCTGTCCTGGCGCTCAATATGCGGAACGGGCCGTTACGGCAAGCAGGAGCATATACAGGCATGGCAAGGGGATTTCTGGCAACTCTGTTTTCGCGCGACGACGGGCGCGATGCGGTGCGTCCGCTCTATGCCGCAATCGTTGCCAAGGCGCGCGAACCGCATTGGTATCTGGCAGGCGGCGTTCCAGACAGCCTCGACGGCCGGTTCGAAATGGTCACGGCAATCCTGTCTGCGGTCACACTGCGGATGGAAATGCTGGGCGATTCCGCTGCGGCGCTTCTGGCCATGCTCACAGAATGTTTTATCGAAGATATGGAAGGGCAGTTGCGCGAACAGGGTGTCGGCGACGTTTCGGTTGGCAAACAGGTCGGCGCGATGATGAGCGCTCTTGGCGGCCGCATGGGTGCCTATCGTGAAGGGCTGGCAGACGGCGGTGATCTCGATGCGGCCCTCGTCCGCAATCTTTATCGTGCTGACACACCGGCCCCTGAGGCGCTGGCGCATAGTGTTGCGGCATATCGCGCGCTGGCCGATGGGTTGGCCGGGCGTTCGCTTGACGATCTGCTGGCAGCGCGACTGTGATTGCACCCGAATGGAGCCATCGCGTGCCGCTCGAACGGATCGGCAGCGAGCTAGTGAAGCATGACCTGATCGCAGGTGAGACCGAACGTGCGGCACTGGCAAAGCGCTTTGGCTTGATCGCAATCGATCGATTAGTTGCCCGGTTCGATCTCCACCGCGACGCGAATAGCCCCATCGCCACAGGCCGCATTTCGGCTGATGTGACGCAGGCCTGCATCGCAACCGGCGAACCCGTTGCGCAGACGATCGATGCACCGATGGCAATCCGTTTCGTCGATCTGAGCGTGATTGATGCCGAGGATCTCGAACTCGAACCTTCGGACCATGACGAGATGGAACATGATGGCCAGGCCGTCGATCTCGGAGAAGCCGCCGCGCAGACACTCGCATTGGCGCTCGACCTATATCCGCGCAGCCCAGCAGCTGCGGCGGCGCTTAAGGCTGCGGGAGTCATTGAAGAACACGATATGGTCAGCGGCGCGTTTGCCGGATTGAAAGGCTTGCTCGACTCTGGCTCCCGCTAGGGAGATGGCGGCAACGCAGCCTCATCAGGAAACGCAATCGACTGGTCGATGCGAACGATGCGGACAATCGGACCGCCCGCAACGCCTGTTACGGGAGAAAAAGTCGCAACGATCCGGCCGCTCTGGATGATCCGCGCATAGGACGCATATTCGGCTGGGAAGCGGGCCTTTTCAGCGGCGTAACGATCGAATTGCGTCAAAATCGCATAATTGGCCTGACAGGTTCGGCGCTGATTGGCGGCGACGGTCCCGATATCGATATTCGATCGCGACTGGCGGATCGATTCGACCTTAGAATACGCGATGTGACCTTTCAGCAGGGCCACAGCATCGAGGCAGCCTTCTTTGCCCATCGGAAACAGAAACTGCATCGGCCGGTCGATCAGATCGAACGCGAAATGTTCGATCAGCACCGTGCTGCCCTTGGGCACATTGGCATC
>JANOQL010000523.1:0-5299 GCA_031414835.1 Sphingomonadales bacterium
CGATGATGACGATCTTCGCCTTAAGCGCATCTGGCGGCACATCGCCCGCCAGCACATCGAATGCCGAGATCTGGTGCGCAGCAGGGATCGGCCCCTTGCGGGGGGCAAATTGACCGGCGGCGTCTCCTGCGATCCGGTTGCCTGCGAATGACAAGGTGACCCCGTTGACATCAGCCTGCTCGACGCCGCGCCATTGCATCGCCAGTTCGAGCGCGAACCCGGGCTGATCGCGTCCTGCCACATTGGCGGCAAGCGGAACCCGGCGGATAACGCCATCGGCATCGGGCGGTCCGTTGAGCAAACCATATCCTGTCGCCAGAATATCGATTTCGGGCAGGTTGGTGACGATTTCCCCCCAGCGCGGAAAACCTTTGGGCAGCAGCGCAGAAAAGCGTTCAAGCGCCGCAAAATCGGGCGCGCCACGCGGGCGCACGGCATCGACCCCTGCCCTGCCGGTTACCACCGGGGCATCGCCGATGCTGCGTGCCAACCGCGCGTCGAGGCTTTCCATCGTGCCGAGCGCCGCGATAGCGCCGGGTGGCGATTCAGGATTGTTGCGCACGAATGCTTCCGGCCCGAACGCGTCAGGTTCGGAAAAAAACATGTCGAGGCCGATCACCTTCGGCTCGAATTTGCCAACGGCGTCGATCAGCAGCGCGGTCTGCCTTCGCGGCCATGGCCAGTTCCCAAGTTCGGCAACTGCCTTGTCATCGATCCAGACAATGCGGACGCTGCTTTGTGCCAGATCGCGCGGGGCCAGCCGCTGCCACGTGTCGAACACTGGCTGGCTCGTTTTGAACATGCCCAGAGCCGCCAGCATCAGGAACATCGTCACCGCAGCGGCTGCACCGGCGAGCCTGATTCGCGCCAAGCTCATCGCTCAAACGTCAAGGGCGAGCCCGTCATACGAACACACCACATCGAGCGGCGCGCGATCACCGCGCGTCAATTCTTCGTAGCGGATCGTTTCGCCGTGCATGCGCTCGATATCTTCATCCGAATAGGTTGGCTCATGATGGAACAGCGCGAGCCGCTTGGCGCCTGCGAGGCGACACAGATCGACCGCCACGATGTTCGACGAATGCCCCCAATCGGCCTTCATCGTGACCGAGTCAGCGAGCGAATACATCGTGTCCGAAATAACAAGGTCGGCATCGCGGAAGAACGTCTCGAATTGGGCTTCGGCAACCATATCGTCGATCTTGTGTTCGCTGTCGGTCGAATACACGGCTGTTTTGCCGCCGTCGCTGAACCGAAATCCGAAACTGTCGTGCGAATGATATTGGCGGATCAACTCGACACCCAGTCCCGCGATTTCATAACGACGCCCGGTTTCGAGCGTTACGAATGTGAACTGCGCACGCAGCCAATCGAACGGAACAGGAAACGAAATCTCCTCCTGCTGCCTGCGGAGCGCGGTTTCGGCATCGGCATGGCCGCTATAGATCGTGATCGTTGCCGCTGGATCGAATGCCGCGACGAAAAACGGGAACCCCATGATATGGTCCCAATGAAAGTGCGACTGGAAGAAGTTGTAATTTCTCGGATGGCCTGCCGCGGATCGCTTCGCTGCTGAAAGCCCGAATTCGCGCAGGCCCGATCCCATATCGCAAATCTTGAAGCTGGCATCGCCGCCTTCGATTTCAACGCAACTCGTTGCCCCTCCATAGGTGGCGCCGGTCGCAAAATCGAGATTGTCACGGATAAAGTCATGAGCCGCATCGGTATCGGCAAAGCTGCGGCCCGATCCTGCAACCAGCGCGCGCGCAACCTTGTCACTGATTTCGGCTGCGGTCTTTGCGACGGGCAGTGAGCCTCTTGTGCCCCAGAATCGCACCTTCATCGGTCAGCCTTCCAGCGTATCGGACACAGGAATGATGCGATCATAATGGCTGATCGCGAGAATTTCACGGATGCGGTCGTTGGGCCGCGCCAGTGTTAACGCGACACCTGCAGAATCGGCTTCGCGCTTGCCGATGGTCAGAACACGCAGCCCCTTCGAAGACATGTATTTGAGATCAGCCAGATCGAGAAACAACGGCACACCGGCAGCTGCGGCGTCCTTCACGGCAGCGACAAGCGCATCCTGAAACGCCTGCCAGCTCGTTTCATCGATGCAACCGCGCGGCACGCCGATCAGCGAAGCCCCTGTCATGCGGCTTTCCCATTCCATGGCCACCGTCCCCACCCGCTCAGGTAATCCTCGCACGCTAGCGAATTATTCAGCGTTGGGAAGGGGACAGGCCGGTTAGCCCAGGTTGGACAATCGCTTGCATGGTCGCAGACGAACGCGCTAGCAGTGTGGCAATGAGTGAAAAATTACAGGTGCGGTCGCTTGCTGATCTTGCAAAGCTGGCAGGCGTCACGCCTGGAACGGTCTCGCGTGCGTTATCAGGAACCGGGCTGATCGGGGCAGCAACGCGCGAACGCATCCGCAAGCTGGCCGAAGAGCATGATTATCGCCCCAACATTCTTGCGCGCAACCTGCGCACCCGGCGGACGGGCGCGATCGGGGTGATCCTGCCGCTCGGCCATGAAACAGGGCAGCATATTTCCGATCCCTTTTTCATGACGTTGCTCGGGCATCTTGCCGATGCCCTCACAGAACGCGGGCATGATCTTTTACTCTCGCGCGTCATCCCGGCAGACGATCAGTGGCTTGATCGGCTGGTGCGGTCGGGCAGGGTCGATGGGGTCATCGTCATTGGCCAGTCAGACCAGACGCATGTTCTTGATAAGGTGGCCGAAACCTATCGTCCTATGGTCGTGTGGGGCGCGCGGATCGACGGCGCAAAGCATTGTTCGGTTGGCAGTGACAATCGTGCCGGCGGGTCCATGGCCGCGCAGCATCTGATCCGATCGGGCTGCACGCGGATCGCGTTTTTTGGCGATCCCGGCGTTCCGGAATTTGCCCAGCGGCTCGAAGGCGTCGAATGGGCCGTCAAGGCCGCCGGTCTTTCCCCTGCCGAACCTGTGCTGCCCGTTCATCTCACGCCCGAGACGGCTTATGAGGCGATCAGCGACTACCTCGCCAAAGGCCATCCTGCCCAAGGCATTGTCGCAGCGTCGGATATCATCGCGATGAGCGCCACCCGTGCGCTGCACGCCCACGGCTTCGATGTTCCCGGTCAGGTTTCTGTCACAGGGTTCGACGATATTTCAATCGCTGCGCACACCAATCCGCCACTGACCACGGTGCGGCAAGATTTCGAGCGCGGAGCCATGCTTCTTGCAGACCTGCTGTTCAAACGGATTGCTGGCGAAGATACGGCGTCGGTTGAACTCACGCCCGAACTGATCGTGCGCGAGTCTACCAGACGCTAAAACAGGCCGATCAATAGCCTTTTTTGCGGAACAAAACCTCGCCACGGCGTCCGATGTAAAGATTCTCGAGCGATACCGGATGGAAATAGGCTTCGACCTTTTCACCCTTTGGCGTCGTGCCATAGACTTCGTAGCAACCGCCGTCGATCTTGGTCTTGCGCACCTGCCAGCCTTCTTTGGTCAACTTGTCAGACAGCATTTTCTGGCTCTTCCAGCCGGACTCCGGCCCGGAATTGCACTTGATGACGCCCGTGGCAGATGCTGGCACTGCAAAAGCGGCAGCGGCGGCGAACAGGCAAGCGGTTAGGATACGCATTGGGTCACACTCCTTGTTGACGGTAGAAACGAAAGTTTGTCGCTCGCAGTGCCAGCAGCACTGCAAGCGGGGCGAAATGAACCAGCGCACCTGCCCAGCCATTATGGACAAACCCCCAGTGCAGCAGCGTGAGCACCGCCGCAGGATAAGCCAGCCGCTGAAGCCGTTTCCAGCCAGAGCGTAACCAGCGAACCGCGGCATCGTTGCTCGTGATCGCCAATGGCACCATGAGCGCAAACGCGGCCCAGGCGGTCCAGATTCCCGGGGCCGCAAATTCGGCCAGCATGTCGGTCAGCGTCTGCATGTCGATCACGTAAAATGCGAGATGGAGCAGCGCATAGACGAACGCAGCCACCCCGAAATATCGCCGCCGCGCGATCAGCCAGCGGAGCCAGCCCGGCTGGCCAATGACGGCTGCAAGCGGAGACAACATCATCGCAAAGATCATCAACCGCGCCGATGTTTCGCCGGTCGGATGCAGCAGATCTGCAAAATCGCTCTCACCGCCTGCAAAGGCAAGCATCATCATAAGCGCCGGAACCGCGAGCATTGCCCACAGCGTCAAGCGATTATTGAGAATCGTTCGCATACCAATCTGTTACGGTGAGCGCTGCGGATAGGCAAGCGGCGCATCAAGCTTTTGTTAACCATGATCCGCGACAATGACGACCTATGGTCCGGCCGTTCGTCCTTGCATCGCTGTTCATCGTCGCCGGTTGCGTCGCACCGTCACGCGATACCCGCAGGCCGGTTGCCAAGCCCGGACCAGCCGCGCCCGAACTGCGCCAGTGCCTCGCCGATCTCAACGCACTTCAGACGCGCTACACCGCGCTCCCCGAACAGGATTTTGGCAATGGCTGTTCGATCAAGGGGGCGGTCAGCCTGTCGGTTGCTGCGGTGCCAGTGACCAATATCAAAGCCATCCGCTGTCCGGCGGCCAAGGCGCTGACGCAATGGGTCGCGAGCGACGTTCAGGCCGCCGCCGTCCGCCATTTCGGCGCTCGTGTCGCCCGGCTCGAATCGATGGGCAGCTATTCATGCCGCCGCGTGATCGGCAATGGCAGCGGGCGCTTGTCCGAACACGCCAGCGCCAATGCGATCGATATTGGCGGCTTCGTGCTGGCCGATGGCCGCCGGGTGACCGTCGAAGGCGGTTGGAATGGCCCGGACGACGAACGCAGCTTCCTGCGCGATGTTCGCGATGCCGGGTGCCGACGCTTCCAGACGGTGCTGAGCCCGGATTACAACACGGCGCATTACAACCATTTGCATTTCGATATGGGCCGCGGGCCTTTCTGCCGTTAGAGCGACGCTCATGAACAATCCGAACATTCCCAAACGCAACTTCCCCGATGCACGCGCCGAGGCCGATTTTGCCGCGCTCGATCGCGAAACCCCGCAAACGCGCAGCCCTTCATATAAGCTGGCCTTTCAGGACACCGACTTCCTGCTGCGCGCCGATCTGCGCCCGGTCCGGTTCCAGCTCGAACTCCTGAAGCCCGAATTGCTGATGGATGAAGCGATGATCGGATCGACTTTCGTCTTTTACGGCTCAGCGCGCATTCCCGAGCCGGGGGTAAAGGCATCCAATCCTGATCCGGCGATTGCTGCGCGGCTCGAAGCCAATTCGCGTTACTATACAGAGGCTCGCGCCCTCGC
>JANOQL010000524.1:0-4157 GCA_031414835.1 Sphingomonadales bacterium
TCGGGCGGCAGTTTCCAGTCGTTCAGCTTCGGCAGCGGCGGCACGGTGCTGGGGAATGTTGTTTCGGGTCCGTCGCTGAGCGTCTCTGCGAACCAGGGGACGATCCGGATGGCGAACGGAACGTCGACCGGCAATATCGCCATAGGCGGCGAAGGTGTTGGCAGCGTGATTGCGGGCAATCTGATCGCCGATGGCAATGTGACTGTCAATTCCGGCGGCGATGTCACGATCGAATCGGCCACAGCGCGCGGAACATTCCTGATCGATCCGCCAATCGCTGCCGAAGGCACGGTGTTCGTCACTGCTGATGGGGCGGTTACCCTCCGCAATGCAGATGCCCGGACGATGATTGGTGTGGCGGGGTCATCTGTCATCAGCGGGTTGGATGGGTTAGGCTTCTGGCTGGCTGGCGAAGATATCCTCGTACAAACACCTGGTGATGTCTCGCTCTTCATAGCGTCGGCTGGCGACGACTTGACGGTCAACGCTGGTGGGTCTCTCCGCGTGATGGCTGCGAGCGCAGCTGGCGCTGCTCGCGATGATCGCAGGATTTCGTTCGAAAGCGGTTATGGGTCGTTCTTCGCAATAGACCGCGAAGTTGGCGAGGGGGCCGACGTTAGGCTCACCGCGGGTGGAAGGGTGAGCAGCGGCATCACCGCCGCCGACGATGCGATCGTTCAGGCAGGCGGAGATATCTTCCTATCGAACCTCACCACCTTGGGAATCGGCCTTCCAAACGATCGCAGCGATGCAATCGTCGATACGGCCGGATCGGTTTTGATATTTTCCACTTTTGTCGATGACAGCCTCGCTGTCCGTGGCGCATCGGTCACAGGACGAGACTGGGTTGCAGGCGAAGACATTGCGATCTCAACCGATGGCGCAGTGTCCTATACAAGCGCAAGTGCCGGAGACCAGCTGACCGTTACCGGCTCGTCGATCACCGGCGGCGCATCGATCACGCGCGGGACCGGACCCAATGATCGGCGGATCACATTCCCTGACGATCCTATCGAGATCGTGGCCGATACCACCGGGCGGGCGGCATTGATCGATCTCAAATCTCCCGGTGCCATCAGCTTCGGCTCGATCGCATCGGCAGGCGATGTCGATCTGATCGCCAGTGCGCTAACCGTCCAAGGCGCATCATCAACCTTGACAGCGCAGCGCAACATCCTTGTGCTAACCACTGGTAACGCCAATCTTGGCGCCGCGACGGCCGGACAATCGCTGACGGCGACTGGCGGAGACATTGCCTTTGCCGCAGCAAATGCCGGAAGCAGTACGATTATTACCGCCCGAGGTGCGATTGCAGGCGGCAATGTCGGGGCCGGTATCGACGCAAGGCTTACCGGTGTCGGCGTCACGATTGCGTCTGCTGCAATCGGGCGCGATCTGGTGTTGTCATCCACCGGCGCGGTCGCCCAGACCGGCACCGCCACCATTGGCCGAGACGCTCTGATTTCGGGTGGTGCGACAAGCATTGGCACGCTGACCGCAGGTGACGATGTGATCATCGCCGCAACCGGGCCTGTCAGCCTCGGCACAGTGCGCAGCTTGGGGACGTTTGCCGAAGCCGGTTATGGCACGATGCCCGATGGCAGCAACGTCGCGATCAGCAGCACAGGAGCGGCCACAATCGCGACGCTCGTCGAAGCGCACAATAATCTGACACTGAACGCAACTTCGATCGGCGGTGCCGCTGCGCGCGCTGGAAACGACGTTGCGATCACAACCGCAGGCGCGGTCGCGCTCGACCTGATCGGCGGCAGTGGCGCGCGCGATGGATCGAGCCAGGTCGTTGTCACTGCCCCTGCCGGGATCACTGTGCCGCGCTTCGATGTGACCGGCAATGTCGTGCTGAGCGCGGTCAACGGCGCAATCCTGTCGGCAACCGATTTGCGCGCGAGTGGAACTGTCGATGCCAATGGCCGCGCGGTTACTCTCACCTCGCTCGGCGCGCTCACGGCCAACACGCTTGGGGCGACAGCAGGCGATGTTGCGGTTACGACTGGCGGCAATCTCGCAGTCACCAGCGGCCAGTCACGCGGAGACATCCGGCTGACATCGAGCGGCGGCAATGTGACTGCCAATGCGCTCACGACGTCTGCCACCTTCGGCAATCTGACCGCAACGCAAGTTGGCCCCGGAGACATCATCATTGCCGCAGGCGGCACGGCAATGTTCGCCGGACCAGTCGATGCCCGTCGCAACATTGCAACGACTGCGGCAAATATCGCAATTAACGGCACCGCGCTGGGATCGGCGATCGCACTGACGTCGGGCAACATCGTCATCGATCCGCAACGCGCACAGATTGGCGCGCAAGGCCGGACGAGCAGCGTGACCTTCACCAGCACATCGACGAGCGGAACGACAATCGGCGGCAATGGCGTTGGGACCGGCTACAGCCTTTCGAATGCGGAACTCCAGCGTGCGTTTGCTGGAGATATCGTGATCGTTGCGGGCGCGGCAGGCAGCGCACAACGCCCGACTGGGCAAGTGAGTGCGGCGCTCAACGATCGCGCGCCCGATCTGGTGCTCGATACGCTGACGCTGGCAGGTGCCAATGGTCAAACCGGGGCGACTGTCGGCAATATCGGCAGCGCGGGCAGGTTGCGGATCGAAACATCGGGCAAATTGCGCACCGTAGGTGCAGTCACGCTCAACAACCTCACGAGCAATAACCGGTTCGAAATCGTGGCGTCACAAGCCATCGAGATCGACGCGGCCAGTGGTTCAATCAGCCTGCGCGATGCGAGCCAAGGGCTTGCAGGCACGCTGTCGCTTTCGTCTGAAGACGTCGTGGCCGCACAGATCGGGCTCATCCCCGGCCTCGTTTCGGCGGCAAACACGACGGCGGCCAGCAACCTGCTCGGGGCCGCCAGCGGCACGCCAAACGATGACGGATATCTCCGCGCGAACGGCATTGTCGTTAACATCGGCAACGGCTTCTTCGTCCAGAACAGCGGCGCAGCCTCAACCGATCTGCGCAACTTCGATGATCGGCGCGGGCTGACTGTGGGCAGCGGCGGATTGACGATCAATGTCGGCACCAATGCCACCGCGCGGATCGTCATCAACGGGCGGCAGATCGATCCAGCAGGAGTTTCGCCGACATCGACTGGCTTCTTCACCGGGCTCGATTTCCTCGGGCGGGTCTCGATCAATGGCGGAACGCAGGGCGCGGGCACGATCCAGCGCGGATTGTTCGATCCCTTATCGACGATCAACGGCTGCGCGATCCTCAACATCGCGTCGTGCAATGTCAGTTTCGATGTCCCCAACATTCAGCGCGATGTGATCCGCGATTTCGACCGGCTCTCACCTGATGATGACAGCCCCGAATCGCGCGGCACGCTGCGGCTGCCGTTCATGCTGATCCAGATCCGCGATCCCGAAGAACAGGCGTTCCAGCCTGTGATCGACGATCCGGTAACAGGTTCAGGCAATGATGATCTCTGGGCAGTCGATGACGGGAAAGATTGCCCCGAAGGCGAAACTTGCGAGACTTCGCCGCGCTGACAGGTTGACTGGCGACGAGCAGGGTAAGAAAGGGCGGCGATGACCGACGCCCCTCCCCTCATGCTGTTCGACAGCCTGACGCGCAGCCTCAAGCCGTTCGCCCCGCTGATCCCCGGCAAGGCGAGCGTGTATAGCTGCGGGCCGACCGTCTATAATTTCCAGCATATCGGAAACATGCGCGCCTATGTGTTCGCCGATACGCTCGGTCGCGTGCTGCGGTATAAGGGGTATGATGTCACGCAGGTCATCAACATCACCGATGTCGGCCATCTGACCAGCGACGCCGATGCGGGCGATGACAAGATGGAAAAGGCCGCGTCGGCGCAGGGCAAAACCGCGTGGGACATTGCGGCGTTCTATCAGGCCGATTTTGAGGCCGATCTGGCGCGGCTCAACATCGTCAAACCGCTCCACCCCAAGGCAACCGACTATGTGCCCGCAATGATCGACTGGGCAAAATCGATTGCCGACAAACATTGCTACGAACTCGAAGGCGGGCTGTATTTCGATACCTCGACCGTTGCCGATTACGGACGATTGGCGCGTGCAAACACCGATGCCGGTGAAGGCAGGATCGAGAAGGTTGGCGGCAAGCGCCACCCGCAGGATTTTGCGATCTGGCGCAAGACCCC
>JANOQL010000525.1:0-3739 GCA_031414835.1 Sphingomonadales bacterium
GTCAACCTGATCCGCCATATCGAGAATGTCCGTCAGTTCGGCGTTCCAGCGGTCGTTGCGATCAATCATTTTGTGACCGATACCGATGCCGAAATTGCGGTGATCGAAGAGGTGGCAAAGGCGCATGGCACGCAGGCGCTGGTCTGCCGCCACTGGGCGCACGGCGGGGCAGGCGCAATCGATCTGGCTGAAGCGGTCGCAGCACTGGCAGACAGTGGCAGCGCACAATTCGCGCCGCTTTATGATGACGATATGCCATTGTTCGACAAGATCGAAACCATCGCAACCCGGCTCTATCGAGCAGGCGGCGTCACTGCCGATCCGTCGGTCCGCGCGCAACTCGCCCGCTGGGAAGATGCAGGCCATGGCCACCTGCCCGTCTGCATCGCCAAGACGCAATACAGCTTTTCCGCAGACCCTGCGTTGCTCGGTGCACCTGTCGGCCATATCCTGCCCGTGCGCGAGGTGCGGCTGTCGGCAGGTGCGGGCTTCGTCGTCGCAGTGTGCGGGGAAATCATGACAATGCCCGGCCTCCCCCGCGTTCCTGCCGCCGAAGCGATCCGTTTCGATGCGACAGGCGAGATTGAAGGCCTATTCTGATCGGGCTTGGTATCGGTCCCGCTATCGGCTAAATCCGCAACATGGCGACCCAACCCGACTATCCCCTGCTCACTGCCGAGGACTTCCTCGAGATCGATTTCGGCGACCGCAAGGCCGAGCTTGATAATGGCGTGATCCACATGATGGCGGGGGGAACGCTCCGTCATTCGAGGGTGCAGGGGAACATATTGGTCGCGCTGGCGCCGCGTTTGCGAGGGACTGGCTGCGCCCCGCACGGATCGGACATGGCGGTGCAATCGCGTGATCGGTCTATTCGCTATCCCGATGTCAGCGTTTTTTGCGGTCGAGAGGGTGGCGCGCATGATTCGGAGAAATCAGCCGGTGATCCTCGCGTCGTTTTTGAAGTCTTGTCCGCAGGGACAGCGCGAACCGATCTGAAGACCAAGCTCGACGAATATAAGGAACTCCCGAGCATCGACACGATCGTCTTTATCGATATCGCCGTCGAGCGCGTGCGGATCGTGCAGCGCACCGGGCCACAGGGCTGGTCGGACGTCACCCATTCTGAACCGCACGATGTCGAACTACCCGCGCTCACCATCACTATACCCCACACCGAAATCTTCGCGCGCGACTGATGGCGGCCAGCGAACGCTTCGAACGCCACCGCCAGCCATGGACGAGTGCCGAGATTGCCAAGCTCCATACGCTGGCGAAAAAGGGGATGCCGCTCAAAAGCATCGCCAAGGCGCTGACCCGCAGCGAGGAATCGGTCAAGGACCGTGCCAAGGCCGATGGGCTGGGGATCGCCAAGCTGCGGTAAGTTCGTAACCCCGCCAATCAGCGGCGCGGCTTTGCGATGTCATCGAGCAGCAGGTCGATCCGGCGATCGAGTTCGGCGCGCGCCAAAGGATAAGCATCGTTTACAGAGGGCGTGTCAGACCAATCCCGCACCGGCACATCACCCATCGCCGCAGGCAAGGCATTGAAGATGACGACGATGTTCGCCGCCTTCATATCTGCACGGGTCAATTTCTGGACGGCGTCGCGGTCCACATCGATCCGCTCTGCCGCCAACTGGTTCCGCACGGCAGGTGACAAATGCGGTTCGGGGGTGATGCCGCGTGAAGCGACTGTCACGTTGATACCGCGATCGGCTGCACGGTGCCTCAAAAGCTCACGCGCCAGTGCGCTTTTGACGGTTCCGAACTGGCAGACGAACAATATGCGCTGCGGATCCCCCCGCGCGCTTTCGGGTGCGATTTTGGGCGCAGTTTTGGCGTAGACTGCTGTTGGTCCTGTCGCGACGAGAATCCCCAAGGCGAGAACCATCCGGCGATTGGCTGGAGATTTGAGCATATCGGAAAAAGTCATTGGCACATCCCTCCCAAGCCTTCCTTTGCGGGAAGGATCGCGGTCGTTGGGCGGATGCCTGACTGGGAACACCGCACGTCCCATGACGCGATCCTAACATGTCGCACCTCCGAAGCAATCAGACTTTTTCAAGGGCTATGCGAACGTCTGCCCGATCCGGTAATCGCATGTGAACCACTGCGAAAAGCCATGCGATAGCGGCGCGGCCAGCATCGGCTTATCGCATGATGCGCTCGATTTACCCGCACAAGTGTCGGTCCTGCCATGCGTGTTCATGTGCCAGAAAGGTTAGGCTGAACAGGCACGGGCGGCGGGGCGAAATTAGAGGAGAAGCGGGATGCGTGTCATGTCCAGAAACCCAAAAAGAGTCGTTATGCTTGCCGTGCTGGCAGCATCAGCATCGGTGAGCGTATTTGCGCAAGAACAAGAGCAGGAGCAGGTTTCGCCTGATCCGATCGTTGTCGAAGGCGCAAACTCGGCCGAGATGCCGGTTGCGGCTGCGATGACCAAAGGGCCAGAGATCAAGGGCATCATTTCCGCGCGCAGCGGCAACAAGCTCAAAATCACGACCGCCGACGGCGCCAGCACGATCGTTGCGTATAACGATGCCACCAAAGTGAAGACAGGCGGTCTGTTCGGCGGCGGCAACAAGATGCCCGCAAACGGGCTGCTCAATGGCCTGCCAGTGACCGTCAAGACGATGCAGGGCGGCGAAAGCCTCGTCGCGAGCCAGATCACATTCCGGAACAAGGACATGAAAACCGCGTCGATGATCCGCAACGGCACGGCGCAGCAATTCGATGAACAAACGGCGGCGACCGAAGCGTTGCGCGGACGAATGGCTGACATCGACCAGTATAATGTCAAGAATACGATGAACGTGTATTTCGATACCGGAAAGGCAGCGCTCTCTGCGCAGGCAAAGGAACAGCTGTGTTCGACCGCAACCTCTGCCGAGGCAACCAATAACGCCTTGATGCTGGTGGTCGGATATACCGATTCGGTCGGCGATGAAGAGTATAACCAGACGCTGAGCGAGAAGCGCGCCAGCAGCGTCATCAATTTTCTGCAGCAGGCCTGCCGGTGGAAACCGTATCGTATGCTGACGCCCACCGGGATGGCCGAATCCGATCCGGCAGCGAGCAATGACACCGATGAAGGCAAGGCGCAGAACCGCCGGGTTTCGGTGAATATCCTCGTGAGCAAGGGTCTCGACGGACTTTAAGCACTCATGGCGGGGGTGTGGCGTGCGCACCCCCGCGATTCTCAGCCGATACACGTCAGCGGCTGATCGCCCGCTCTGCCGCAGCCACCGTCCGCGCGACATCATCGGCGGTGGTGTTCCAGCCGCAGACGCTGATCCGCATCACGCGTTCGCCATGCCAGGTGCCGCCGCTGACATAGGCTTCGCCGCTGGCGTTGATGGCTGCGATCACGGCATCGCTGATGTTGCTGCCATCGGCTGCATCGAAGCGGATCAGCCCCTGGTTCATTGTCGGGCGCGCAAGGCCGGTGGCTCCTCGCAGCGCTGCGATCCCGTCATAGATCGCCACCGCATGATCGCAGCACCGCTCGATCATCGCGGCAAGCCCGTCTCGCCCCAGTTCCATGAGTGCCGCCAGCGCAGGCAGCGCCCGGGCGCGGCGCGACCATTCAGGCGTGTAATCCATCGGATCGCGGATCGGGCCGCCCGTAGTCAGATAGTGCGCCGTCATCGCCATCGCTGCCTTGTGCGCTTCGGGATGCCGCGTGATCGCCATCCCGCAATCATAGGGCGTGTTGAGCCATTTATGCCCGTCGGTCG
>JANOQL010000526.1:0-1598 GCA_031414835.1 Sphingomonadales bacterium
CCAATTTCCGCCAGGCGAGCGATCCCAGCGCCAAGGCGTTCCTGACCGCGCTCACCGCGACAAGCTGGTCGCAATATTACCGCGTCCCGCTGGTCATCGGGCGGCGCACCACGCCCGGTATCATGACGCGGATGGCAAAAAATTGCGTCGCGATCGATGCCACTCCCAAATTCGGGATGCTGCTCGGCATCCTCACGTTGCGCCGAGACCTTCAGAATGTCGATTTTGCCGCAACGCGGCCATGGGCCGGGTTCGCTCGCGCCAACAGCACGACGCCGGTGCAAAGCGTTCCGGTGCTGATCGCGCAGACCGTAGCCGATCCGCTCGTCGCGCCAGCCGTGACCCGCCAGTTTGCACGACGGCTCTGTGCCAACCGCGTGCGCGTGCGCTGGATCGACCTGCCGGGCAAGGATCACGCAACGACGGCGAAGCAAAGCGCCGCTGAGACACTGCGCTGGATCGATAACCGGTTCGACGGGCTGCCCGCCGCCAGCAACTGCGGCAAAATCTGAAGCGCACACTGCAACCACAGGGAGACAATTGATGACGACCGTAAAAATCTGCATTGCCCTCGCCGCCGCCGCAATGGCGACATCGGCCACCGCATCTTCACCCGGAGCGTGGCAGGAGATGGGTGGCCGCGTCGATCGCGCCTGCCTCGCTGCATCGGGGCTGCAACAGGCCAAGATCGCCACCGACAAGGCGTCATTCCCTGACCGGATGCCGATCGAACTGCGGATCGTTGAAGGCTATAACCGGCAATCGGTGATCGACGTGATGATCTGCGCCTATGACCGCCGCACCCGCCGCGTCGCCGTGACGCCTGCCAGCGGGCGTCTGGGCGTGTATCGGAACTAAATGCGACAATCCTCGCCGTGAGGCGAGGTGGCGACGCGATAGCGCTCGTCGGAGTGGTGGAGACAGTGGCTGCGTTAGCAGCCAGCACGCTACCGCGCGCGTTTCACCTTACCACTCCCCCTCTCCGCGCCTCCGCGTGAACCAAATAAGGTGACGACAACGCTTAAGTCTTGACAAATAGGCTAGTTCCTGTCATCGGTAGCTGCGTCTTTCCACAGGGATAAAATCATGCGGCCCGATCCCCGACCCTTCATCCGGCCATCCAACCACAGCCATCTGCGCGAAACCCCGTTTTCGGCGCTGATATGTCGTCAACTTCGTCAACTTCCAGCGGCAGCCGATGTCATTGCACCCCTGCCCGCGCCCTGTTATATCCTGCGCCCAACGCCCCGGCAGCGCGTCAGATACCCGACGCATCGCCGGGGCTTTACAGTTTCAGTGAGGACGCACGCTTCATGAACCGTCGCCGCCAGATTTACGAAGGCAAGGCCAAAATCCTTTACGAAGGGCCCGAACCCGGCACGCTGATCCAGTATTTCAAGGATGATGCCACCGCGTTCAACGCGCAGAAAAAGGGCACGATCAACGGCAAGGGCGTGATCAACAACCGCATTTCGGAGCATGTGTTCACATTGCTCGGCGGCATCGGGATCCCGCACCATTTCTTGAAGCGCCTCAACATGCGCGAACAGCTTGTCCGTCAGGTCGAGATCATCCCGATCGAGATCGTCGTCCGCAAT
>JANOQL010000527.1:0-15333 GCA_031414835.1 Sphingomonadales bacterium
CGAAGTGCCTGCCAGCCATTGATAATAGGTTGGCGCGTTGGGCGTATCATCGCGGAGATTGTTGAAGACCATCGTAGCGAGCATATCGCCCCGGAATGTGCCGGTCCCTGTTTTCGGCACGGCATCATTGCCCGTGCGTTCTCCAAATACGAATGCACCGCGATCGAGTTGGGCTTCCTGCCGCGTATAGGAATTGGCAACGGTCTGGCCGGCTGCAAGCGGTTCGAACTCGCGCGTGATTATGACTCCATTGCGCAGATAGCCTGCGTAAGTAACGAAGTTCGTCGTCGTCCCAGGCTTTTGGTAAAAGAACGTATATAGGTTGCGGGTAAGGTCCACAGGGCCAACCGGGACAATATCAGACTGGGCGGGATCGAAATTGGCAGCGCCTGTCGAACTCCCGGCCTGAAGATACTGAATGCCCTTTCCAGGAATGTCAGGCACTCCGCCTTGCGGCCGTTCAGCACCGCCAAAATCGGTGCGGTGGATAGGATCCTGAAAACGCAAAGTCTGATTGACGTTGGCACCGGGTTGCATAAGCACCAAGCGGAAAACCGCATCCCGTGGATTATACTCGATCGAAATACCGCTGTTGCGAGCGGTGGTCGAGTCGCCCGCATATAGCTGGCCGTACTGATTCCGTATGTTCCGATTGTCTGTATAGTATTCGTAATGCTGGACGCCGCCGATCGCCGAATATGTTTTCACATCGGACGGATTGACGAACGTATGCGGGTTTTGCGCTCCCGCCGCGACCGGTGTCGTGGGGGCTGCATTTCCGCTGATCGTGGTCGGGCCGCTGCCGCCGCAGGCCGAAAGCATGGTCGCCAGAACAAAGGCAATGGTCACGCGCATGGATGGATCCTTTCAAAGCTCTCGGCGATGGATAGGCTCTGACTGGTTAAGACCTCGTAAACCAAGCGATCCGATTGTCGTTGCGCGACCCCCTTGCGCGACTGCATCGTGCTGATAGGTTCGGGAGGCGAAACACAGGGGGATTGGCGATGCGTATCGGTTTGGCACTTATGCCGTTTGTGGCAATGGCGGGGACGCCTGCTCTGGCGATCGGTCTGGAAGATTTGGCCAAAGTCGTGCTTGGCGGCCAATCGGTTCTCAAAAAAGCCGATGAGACCTGCCCGCAGTCGCGGTTTTCGCTGACCAGAAGCGATCAACTGGCGCTCACATTTGCGCGCGCTGCGGCCGAACAGGCGCTACCGATCAGCCAGTTCCAATCGCTCGATCAAGCATCGACCGCAGACGCGAACGTCGAGGCCGCAAAGCCCGCATTTTGTGCAGAGACCAGGAAAAAGAAAACTGGGATCCTGTCGAAAATCAAAAAAGCCGGGAAGTCTTTGGCTAGAGCAGGGGTGCTGGGGCTTTAGCGTTTCGCCGAAGCAGGGCCATCGCGCACCATTCTAAAGCGGCGGTATTCCTGCTATCGCCCGGCAATCGCTTTTGCCGAGGCAAGGTACGTGCGCCCGATCCGCACCATTTCCCCGTCGACAAGTTCGGCGTGCCAAGCCCCTGCGCGATCGTGCGCCAGCCGTGCAATCCGGTCACGCCGGACGATCACCGAACGATGCAGCCGAATAAAGCGCCCCGGATCGAGCCGGTCTTCGAGCGCGGTTATCGTCATGTGGATCAGGTACGATCGTTCCCCCAGATGCAGTCGCATATAGTCTCGTTCGGCATCGATCCGCTCAATATCATCGGCTGCCACCCTGACGAGTTCTGAACGGTGTGGCACCCAGAATTCACGCGCGTGATCGGCTGAGGTCGGCGCAGGGGCTGCCTCATCGAGGCGAACGCGCGCCCGTTCGATTGCCATTGCGAGCCGGTCCGGTGCGACAGGCTTGAGCAGGTAATCGACCGCTGCCAGATCGAATGCTTCGATCGCGAAGCTGTCGAATGCCGTCACGAAGATGATCGCGATCCGGCTTTCGACGTTGCGCGCAAGCGCCCGGGCGACTGCCATCCCGTCAATTTCTGGCATCGAAATATCGAGCAGCACGATATCGGGTGAAAGCGCGCCGCTTTGCGTCAGCGCATGTGCGCCATCGCTCGCGGTGCCAACGATCTCGATGCCCTGAATGGCATCGCACAGCCGGATCATCCGCTCGATCGCCAGCGGCTCATCATCGACGATCAGGATGCGCAGGCGATCAGCCACGGCGCACCAGGGGAAGTGTAAGCCGTACACAATAACCGCCGTCAGGACCGTTGCCGCATTCGAGCCGCGCAATTCCGCCAAATCGCGCCGCCAGCCGGTCGCGGACATTAGCCATGCCGATCCCGTGGCAATCCTTGTCATCGACGCCCGACACGCCCGGCCCTGTATCTGTGACGGTAACGATCAGCGCGCCCTGTTCAGCGCGCGCGGCAATCGCCACGATCACTGGCTTGACGGTGCGCGAAACGCCATGCTTGATTGCATTTTCGACGAGCGGCTGAAGGATGAGGCCAGGCACCTTGGCGCTCTCAAGCTCCGGCGGAAGTTCGATCCTGACTGTCAGTCGTTCAGGGAAACGCACCTCCTCGATATCGAGATAGAGCCGCTGTAGCGCAATTTCGTCCTTGAGCGTGACATCTTCGCCCGGATCATCGGCAAGGCTGGTGCGATAGAAATGCGACAGGTTCATGATCATGGTTTCGGCGGCATCAGCCTTTCCCGACATCACGAGCGATGACAGCGAGTTCAACGTGTTGAACAAGAAGTGCGGATTAACTTGATACCGCAGCGCGCGAAGCTCGGCATGCTGGGCGGCTTTCTCATAAATCGCGGCTTGACGTTCGACGCGGCGAATGTCGCTTGCATAGCCGAGCGCGAGATAGAGCGCCGACCAAGCGATCAGGAAGAAATAGCGCGATATGCCAAGCTCTGCGATCTGCACCCACATCGTCGGCTGTGTTTCGGGCGCAAAATCTTTTTCGAGGTTGAGAAGCCCTGTAGGATCGAAAATGCTGAAGAAATAATAATTGGTCGCCGCAATCGCGAGAGCGGACGGCATCGCGATGATCGCTGCGGCAATAATCCGCGCCCACAGTGGTTGCCCGTCGAACCGCCTCAGTAGCAGCCACATCAATACCGTGATGATCATGCCCGCAGCCGTCACATAACCGCGGCGTTCGGCCATTTCGATCTGGCCGGGATAGCCGACGACCCACGCCCGCAGCGTGACGATCAAAACGTAGAAGAGCCAGAACCCGAGGATCGAGGGAATGACGATACGCCAATCGAGCCTTCCCTGACCGTGACCCTGCTGACGATGAAAATTCATGATGTCAGCCATACCGCACCCGATGACTTATGCACCAGCGCGCAAGGGTGTTGGTCGAAGCCCCTTGCTGGCCTGTCGATAAATCGCGCGTTTTAAGCGTTTGCTAACCATGTTGATGCAGTGTCCCCACGACGAACAGGGGACAAGACATGGCAACCCGGATGAAACCCGAAGGTGGCAGCATTGCGATTGCCGAGCTGAAGGAATTTGCGAGTTTCGATTCCGCATCGCAGCGTTATATCCGCCGCTCGCTCGATGTTGCGTTCGGGCGCGCCGATGCGCTTTCGCTTTGGTCGCGCGATATGGTCGAACAGGCAGGCATTTTGGCACAGTCGAAAGTCTATGCCATTTTGCCAGAACTGCGCGCGGCGGTTCCTGGCGATAGCGGGCTCGAACCGCTCGATCGGTTCCTTGGAAAGCTGATCCGGATCACGGCGTTCGATCTGGGGCAGGGGCGGCTGTCGAGCTTTGGCGCGTATCGGTTCTTGTATGAACGGCTGGTCGGATCGGCTGCGCGTCCGTGGTTTCCATCGGCATTCTGCGCCTCAGCGACGCTGCCGCACCTCCACCCGACGCGGCGCAAGGCACTGCTGCAATCGATCAGCGAAGCTGCCGCAACCGCCCCCGGCTGGTCGGGCCGTGCGCCGGTCTTTTATCCTGAATGGGTCGAGAAGGTCGAAGCGTAAGTTTCGGTCAGCGTTCTGCAATCATTGCCGCACGTTCGCGCCAACCATCGAAAAGCACTTCGAGTTTCGCCAATTCGCCAAATGCGGCACTGTGGCTACGCTCGTCGCCTGCAACGACCATCCGGAACACGCGCCGCACGGTCCACTCGGGATGTGGTCGGTCGGTCAGCACAATGTTGCACGGCGCTTCGGCGACTCCAGGCTCGATGACCCGGAAATACCAGCCGCTCCGTGCCTCTTTGACCATGAGTTTGGGCAGCTTTGGCCAATTCATCCGATGTGCCTGCTTCCAGCATGGCTCGCGGCCTTGGCTAATTTCAATGAGTGCTGTGCCAAGGCGGAAACGGTCTCCAATGCACACCTGATCTTCGGTTAGCCCGCTGGTCGAGATATTCTCGCCAAATGCCCCTGCCATGGTCAGCAGCGGGTGGCCCGGCGCGTCGGCGTGCCAGCGCGCGTAATGATCGTGCGGATACAGGTGAAGCGCTTTATCGGGGCCGCCATGATAGCGCTGATCCGCCTGTTCATCGCCTTCGATACCGAGAGGTCCGATGGTGACGGGACCATTCAGATACCATTTTGCAATCGCACTTTGTTCCCGGTTGGCAAACGGCATTGCCTTGCCAGCGAGCAACGTAAGGACCGGCGTGCCCGTCACCGTGTCGCGTTATACTGCAACTGATCCTGCGTGAGCTGGAACCCGATCAGCAGTTCAAAACTGGCGCGGGTTACAGCAGCGCGGATTTCGGGATCGGCGAGCGGATCGATCGCGGCATCGGCATCGCCCGGACGGCGCTTGCGCGTGATGCGTTCCAAAATTTCCGGCGGCAGCGTGACAGCTGCGCGATTGACGACTGCGGTGCCTTCTCCGCTCGCGGTGGCCCGCAGCTGACCAGCTTCAAACCGCAATGTCACATTGCTGATCCGCTTCGAAATGACCGCACGGCCGCCTTGAACGACGGTCGCGAAATAGGGAATGGTGACGTCGCGTGCCGCGTCGGCGCTGCTCCGTCGCGCCTGAACGTCGAACGTCGCCTTTACGACGATTTCATTGCCAGCAGCATCATTACACGTCGATCGCACATTGGTGACATTGGCAACCACATCGATCGCGCGCGCTTCGCGGCTGGCGGGTGGGTTGAAGACAGTAATGTCCCCGGTGTACGCCGGCACAGCGACCGCAGGGCAGGCCGAACGTGTGGTCAATATGCCGCCGGTCTGGTCGAAATCACCATCGCGCGCGCAACCGGCCACAGTTGCTGCCAGCGCTATGAAAAGCGGAATGCGATAATTTACTGACACAATGTTGATCCTGCGGCTGCGGCGTTGGCGCTTGCCTATAGGAAGCGGCTATCGCGGCTGCAAGCAATCGCTTATGAGACCAGATATGAGTGAAAAGCCCCCGCTGCATTTGCTGATCGCCGCCCCGCGCGGATTTTGCGCTGGTGTCGATCGTGCGATCCAGATCGTCGAACTCGCCATCGAACGCTACGGCGCGCCTGTCTATGTGCGGCATGAGATTGTGCACAACCGCTTCGTTGTCGAAGGATTGAAGGCCAAGGGCGCCGTATTCGTCGAAGAACTCGATGAAGTGCCCGATGGCGTTCCCGTGATTTTTTCGGCCCATGGCGTTCCGAAGGCGGTGCCTCGCGACGCAGACAATCGCGGATTACAATGGCTCGATGCGACCTGTCCGCTGGTGTCGAAAGTTCATCGTCAGGCCGAACGGCTGGTTGAAACAGGGCGGCATATCATTTTTATCGGACATGAAGGGCATCCGGAAGTCATCGGGACGTTCGGGCAAGTGCCCGATGGTGCGATGACGCTGGTCGAAACGATGGATCAGGTCGCAGCCTTAAATCCGAGCGAGCCAGACAATCTTGCGTTTTTGACGCAAACGACGCTTTCGGTCGATGATACTGCGGAGATTGTGGCTGCGCTTCAGGCGCGCTTTCCGGGTATTCAAGCGCCGCGCGGCGAGGATATTTGTTATGCGACATCGAACCGGCAGGAAGCGGTCAAGGCAATCGCCAAGCGCGCCGAAAAGCTGGTGGTGATTGGCGCACCCAATTCTTCGAACTCGCTTCGGCTCGCCGAGGTCGCTCAGCGGCTCGATGTGCCCTCCGTTTTGATTCAGCGCGCCGCCGAGCTCGATATGGACTGGATCGATGTTGGCACGTTGGGGATTACGGCTGGTGCATCGGCCCCCGAGGTGCTGGTGCGCGAACTCGTCGATCGTCTGGCTGCGAATTTCGACGTCAGCGAGGAATATGTGCGGACCGCAACCGAATCGATGGTTTTCAAGCTGCCACGCGCCTTGATGGCAGATGCCTGACGATCCTGATTTGGTTTCAGGCCACCGCGAACGTCTGCGGCGGCGGTTGATCGAAGGCGGGGGCGATGCGCTTCTCGATCACGAACTCATCGAATACGTGCTCATGCTCGCCATCCCGAGGCGCGATACCAAGCCAATGGCGAAGAAGCTGCTTGCCGAATTCGGCGGGATTGGCGGATTGCTGTCGGCAGATGCCGAAACCATTGTGAAAACCGGGATCGTCGGTGAAGCGGGCGCGGCGGCACTGAAGGCAGTGCAGGCGACGGTACTGCGTCTGTTGCGGGCCGAAGTTGCGGAAAAGCCCATGCTCGGAAGCTGGCAGGCCTTGCTCGATTATCTCCGTGCAGACCTTGCACATATTCTCGTCGAACGGGTGCGGGTACTGCACGTAAACGCGCGTAATATGCTGATCCGTGATGAACTCATGGCCGAAGGCACCATCGATCAGGCGGCAATCCATGTTCGCGAAGTGATCCGTCGCGCGCTCGATCTGGGGTCGGCGGCGATCATACTGGTCCACAACCACCCCTCGGGCGATCCGCAGCCAAGCCGCGCCGATATCCAGCTGACCAAGCAGATCGTCGATGCCGGGCTGCCCCTGGGTATCAAGGTTCACGATCATGTCATCATCGGTGCACAAGGGCATAGTTCAATGCGCGCAATGGGGTTGATATGATGTTGAACCGGCGCAATGTGATCGGAGCATTGCCGCTGCTGATCGCGGCCCCGGCGCTCGCGCTACCGAGCCGCAAGGCGGCGGCGCTGATTGCTGCGGCACAGCGGCAGATCGGCGTTACGATGAGGTATGACCCAGCCTATTCGCGCCTTGGCTTCCCCAACGGAGATGTGCCGCGTGCCAAAGGCGTGTGCACCGACGTTGTCATCCGCGCGTATCGCGACGCGTTCGGGATCGACCTTCAATCGCTGGTCAATGCCGATATGCGCGCCGCGTTCGGTAGCTATCCCAAACGCTGGGGATTGCGCACGACGGATCGCAACATCGATCACCGGCGGGTTCCGAACCTCCAGACGTTCCTGAGCCGCAAAGGCGCAAAGCGCAGTATCCCCGAAGTTGGGAGCGGCTGGCAGCTGGGCGACATCGTGACGAGCCTTGTCGGCGGGAATTTGCCGCATATCGGCATTGTATCCGACCGCACCAATCGAGCAGGTCGCCCACTTGTGATCCACAATATCGGTTCAGGCACGCGTGAGGAGGATGCGCTCGGCAATCATCCGGTCACTGGCCGCTACCGCTGGGCGCTCGACGCTTGAACCGTCGTCATCCTCTGTTAGGGCGTTGGGCAGGGACACGATACAAGGGCCGGGGAACGCTATGACAACCACACTCCGGCTGCTGCGAGAGCGCCGGTTCGGTCCGCTGTTCGTCACGCAGTTTCTGGGTGCGTTCAACGACAATCTGTTCCGCACCGCGATGGTGATCCTCGCGATCTACACAATCTTCAACGATGCGACGCAAGAGGCGCAATTTTCGACCGTTGCGCAGGCCTTGTTCATCCTGCCGTTCTTTTTGCTATCCGCCGTGTCGGGTCAGCTTGCCGATAGCCATGACAAAGCGGCAATCATCCGCTGGGTCAAAAATGCTGAAATCCTGATCATGATCGGCGGCGCGACAGGGATAGTGATGCAGAATATCCCGCTGATGCTTGCCGCCCTGTTTGCGATGGGCATTCATTCGACCTTTTTCGGGCCGATCAAATACGCGATCCTGCCGCAACATCTTGGGAAGGACGATGTGCTTGGCGGTACGGGACTTGTTGAGGCCGGCACGTATATCGGCATATTACTCGGCACGATCGTGGGCGGATCTATCCCGCCTGCATGGGCGGCAGCAGGCGTGCTGATTGTGGCAGTGATCGGGCGGATTGCAGGGGGCATGGTTCCGCCAGCGCCGCCACAATATGGCGCCGAAAAACTCAAGATCGACTGGAACATTTTTCGCGCGTCATGGACGCTCACGCGGGCAACGATGAAGGTGCGCCGCATCCGGCTCGCCATCATCTGCATCAGCTTTTTCTGGTCGATCGGCGCATTGCTCGGCGCGCAGTTTCCGCCGTTGGTCAAGAATGCACTTGGTGCAAACGAACAGGTGGCGACGCTGTTTCTCGCCATTTTTTCGGTCGGGATTGCGGTTGGATCGGTGTGGGTCAACCGGTTGCTAAAAGGCACAGTATCGGCGCGCTGGTCTCCGATTGCGGCGATTGTCATGGCGGGGTTTGTGTTGCTGCTCTGGTATGCCGTCGAGGCATGGACGCCGGTGCCGGGGCCGCTGCTCAACGTTCGGCAGTTCGCGTCCTATTGGGTCGCCGATCTCGTAATCTTCGCCTTGTTCGGGATAGCGGTGTTCGGCGGGATGTTCGTGGTTCCGCTTTATGCGTTCCTGACCGTAACGGTCGATGGCGCAGAAACGGCGCGGACGATTGCGGTCAACAATATCGTCAATTCAGGCTTCATGGTCGCCGCCACGCTCAGCCTTGTTGCCCTGATCGGCGTTGGCGCGACGATAGAGGGCACGTTGCTCTACGTTGCCTCTGCATGCCTCCTTGCCGCCTGGCTCGCGCGCCGGTTATTCCGCAACGAAGCTGTGGATGGCTGACCGCTTTCGATTGACACTGCAATGCAGCATTGCCATGTCTTTTGCTGCCGCCGACCTTTGCGGGAGAGTCTCAGACTTGTTTTCGGACGGGGATGAGCGCCGAAGGAGCAACCGCCCCGGAATCTCTCAGGCAAAAGGACCGCTTGGGGTCAATGTGGCACTCTGGAAAGCGTCCCGGTTCACGCCGGGGCCACCGAAGGGGTAACCTTGTTGCGCTTTTGAATAGGCGGGCGAGGGAAAGCTCTCAGGTTCCGTGACAGAGGGGGCAGTGGATACAGGCGAACGCCTGTAACGCTGCGACTCTTGCGTGACGGGATCGAAGATGAGCGACGAAGAAGAGCCAATCGAAATCCAGACCTTGCCACTTGATGGATGGCACCGCGCACGTGGCGCGCGAATGGTTGCGTTCGCAGGCTATCATATGCCGATCCAATATGATGGCATTATGGCCGAACATCTCTGGACGCGGGAGAATGCCGGGCTTTTCGACGTCTCGCACATGGGCCAACTCTGGATCAGCGGCGAAGGCGCAGCCGACGCGCTCGAAGCGATTGTGCCGGGGGATATCTCCGCATTGAAGCCCGGTCGGATGCGCTATTCGCTGCTGCTCGGCGAAGATGGCGGGATTCTCGATGATCTGATGGTCACGAATGCGGGCGAGCATCTGTATGTCGTCGTCAATGGTGCGGTGAAGTGGGACGATATCGGGTTTCTGCGTGAACATCTCGCCGATGAAATCGGGATCAGCCATCTGGAAGAGCAGGGGTTGCTTGCGCTGCAAGGGCCAAGGGCTGCCAATGCGCTGACACGGCTGGTGCCCGGTGCTGCCGATCTGCGTTTCATGGAGGCTGCTGCATTCGACTGGGGCGATGTGCCGCTGTGGATTAGCCGATCGGGCTATACCGGTGAAGACGGGTTCGAGATTTCTGTCCCGGGTGAAGACAGCGCGGCACTCGCCGATGCTTTGTGCGCGATGCCCGAGGTGAAGCCGATTGGTCTGGGCGCGCGCGATTCGCTGCGGCTTGAGGCGGGGTTGCCGCTTTACGGGCATGATCTCGATGAGAGTGTCGATCCGGTTGAGGGCAACGCGGCCTTCGCCGTTTCGAAGCGGCGCCGCGCCGAAGGTGGGTTCCATGGCAGCGACCGCATCCTGATGGCTGTTGCCGATGGCCCGGCGCGCAAGCTGGTTGGTTTCGCGGTTGAGGGGAAGATGCCGGTGCGCGAAGGGGCGGCGATCTTTGCCGGGCCAGAGCAGGTCGGCACGATCACGTCGGGCGGCTTTGCCCCCAGCGTCGGCGCGCCGATTGCGATGGGGTTTGTTGCGACCGCTTTTGCCGCGCCCGGCACGACACTCGAAGCCGAAGTGCGCGGGAAGCGTGTGCCGCTGACCGTCGCCGCCATGCCATTCATCCCGCATCATTATGTTCGAAGAGGAGCCGCCTGATGACACGCTATTTCACCGAAGAACATGAATGGATCGAAGTCGATGGTGATACCGCGACCGTCGGCATCACCGATTATGCGCAGCAGCAATTGGGCGACATCGTGTTCGTCGAAGTGCCCGATGAGGGTAAGGATTTCGCCAAGGGCGATGACGCCGCGGTGGTTGAATCGGTCAAGGCGGCGTCGGATGTCTATGCGCCCGTCTCCGGAACGGTGGTTGAGGGCAATGCCGCGCTGACCGACGATCCGGCGCTGGTCAATACCGACCCCGAGGTCGAGGGCTGGTTTTTCAAACTGACACTCGCCGATCCGTCCGAGCTCGAAGGGCTGATGGATGAGGGCGAATATCGGAAGTTCGTCGACGGGCTGTAGGTTTCCCCTCCCGCTTGCGGGAGGGGCTAGGGGTGGGCGCGTCCACCTGCAGCGAGGTTGAAACTGGCCCACCGACCCCTCCTGCATGCGAGAGGGGAGAAGGAAATAGTGATGCGTTATCTACCACTGACCCAGCCTGATCGTCAGTCGATGCTCGCCACCATCGGTGCGGCAACGATCGACGATCTGTTCAGCGATGTTCCCGAAGACGCGCGGCTCGATGGCCCCATCGCGGGCCTGCCGATGCACGCATCCGAAATGGCGGTTGAGCGGCACTTCTCGAACCTCGCGCGCAAGAACCTCGCGGCATCGGATCATCCGTTCTTCCTCGGCTGTGGCGCTTACAAGCATCACGTTCCGGCTTCTGTCGATCATCTGATCCAGCGCGGTGAGTTTCTGACTGCCTATACGCCGTATCAGCCCGAAATCGCGCAGGGCACGCTCCAGATGTTGTTCGAATTCCAGACGCAGGTCGCGCGCTTGCTCGGCTGCGATGTCGCCAATGCGTCGATGTACGATGGCTCGACCGCATGCTGGGAAGCGATTGGAATGGCGGGGCGGATCACCAAGCGGAAGAAGGCGCTGCTCTCGTCAGGGTTGCACCCGCATTATGTGAGCGTTGCCAACACGATGGCGAAGTTCACCGGTGACTCGCTCGAAACCGGCGTGCCGTCATTCGATGGCACCGATACCGACCGGCTGCTCGCCGCCATCGACAAGGACACAAGCTGCGTCGTCGTGCAATATCCTGACATTCTCGGGCGGATCGAGGATCTGTCAGCGATTGCCGCAAAGGCGCATGAACATGGCGCACTGCTGATCGCGGTCGTCACCGAACCGGTGGCACTGGGTGCGATCAAGGCACCGGGCGATATGGGCGCGGACATTGTCGTCGGCGAAGGCCAGTCGCTTGGCGTCGGCCTCCAGTTCGGTGGCCCCTATGTCGGGCTGTTCGCGTGCAAGGAAAAATTCGTCCGCCAGATGCCAGGGCGGCTGTGCGGCGAAACGGTCGATGCCGAAGGCAAGCGCGGCTTTGTGCTGACGCTCTCGACGCGCGAACAGCATATCCGGCGTGAGAAAGCCACGTCGAACATCTGCACCAATTCGGGGCTGTGCGCGCTGGCGTTCAGCATCCACATGACGTTGCTCGGTGAAAAGGGGCTGCGGCAATTGGCGGCGATCAACCATGCCAATGCCGTCGATGCGGCGGAGCGGCTGAGTCGTGTGCCTGGGGTGAGCCTCGTCAACCAGACCTTCTTCAACGAATTCACCTTGAAGCTGCCCAAGGCTGCGCGCCCGGTGGTTCATGAATTGGTCGAACGCGGCGTGCTCGGTGGCGTGTCGCTCGGGCGGCTGTATCCGGGTGAGGCTTCGCTCGAAAATGGGCTGGTCGTAGCCGTCACCGAGGTTGTGACACCTGAGGATATCGAGGCCTTTGCCACAGCGTTGCAGGAGATACTGGCATGAACCCGTCCGGCTGGAAGCCCGAGATGACCGCCAATGACAGCGGTCCCGCGATGACCCATACCGGCAACCGCGCGCTGATGCTCGAAGAGGCGCTGATCTTCGAGATCGGCGACGACACGACGTGCGGCGTCGATTTTGCTGAGGTGAAAGCCAGCGACTCCAAACTTGGAAACCTCGCGCGCACCCGTCCCATCGGCTTGCCCGGCCTGTCCGAACCGCAGACCGTCCGGCACTACACCCGCCTCTCGCGGCAGAATTACGCGATCGATCTCGGGCTGTTCCCGCTCGGCAGTTGCACGATGAAGCATAACCCGCGGCTGAATGAAAAGGTCGCGCGGATGAAGGGCTTTCTCGATGTCCATCCGCTCGCGCCGCAGGAAACGGTGCAGGGCGCGATTGCCGTCATCCATCAGCTCGCCCACTGGCTCGTCACGCTGACGGGAATGCACAGCGTCGCGATGAGCCCCAAGGCGGGTGCGCATGGCGAATTGTGCGGGATGTTGTGCATCAAGGCCGCGCTCAATGCGCGTGGCGACAATCGCAATATCGTCTTGGTGCCCGAGAGTGCGCACGGCACCAATCCCGCGACGGCTGCGTTTGCCGGTTTTGCGGTTGAGAATATCCCCGCGACACCCGAAGGACGCGTCGATTTCGAAGCGTTGAAGGCGCGGCTTGGCCCTGATGTCGCCGGTGTGATGATCACCAACCCCAACACCTGCGGGCTGTTCGAACGCGATCTCAAGGCGATTTCGGACGCGGTCCATGCGGCGGGCGGTTACGTCTATTGCGATGGCGCGAATTTCAACGCGATCGTCGGGCGCGTCCGCCCGGGCGATCTCGGCGTCGATGCGATGCACATCAATCTGCACAAGACCTTCAGCACCCCGCACGGCGGCGGTGGGCCGGGTTCGGGGCCGGTTGTGCTGTCCGAAGCGCTCGCCCCGTTTGCGCCATTGCCTTTCGCGACCAAGTTCGCCGATGGCTCGTTCCGCATCGTCGAAGAAGAAAATGCCGGAGACGATCACCCGCACAGTTTCGGGCGGATGACTGCGTTCCACGGCCAGATGGGCATGTATACCCGCGCGCTCAGCTACATTATGAGCCATGGTGCCGATGGCCTGCGGCAGGTGGCAGAGGATGCGGTGCTCAACGCCAATTATGTGCTGCGCAGCTTGGAAGACGTGCTTGACGCGCCTTTCGCGGATAGCGGGCCATGCATGCACGAGGCGCTTTTCAGTGACGATGGCATGGCCGAGGGGTTCTCGACGCTCGATATTGCCAAGGGGCTGATCGACGAAGGCTTCCACCCGATGACGGTCTATTTCCCGCTCGTGGTGCATGGCGCGATGCTCGTCGAGCCGACCGAGACCGAAAGCAAGGCGGCACTCGATCAGTTCATTGGCGCGCTGCGTTCGGTGGCCGTGCGGGCGAAGGCGGGTGACGAAAGCCTGAAATCGGCACCGCATTTCGCGCCGAGGCGGCGGCTCGATGAAACGCTTGCGGCGCGCAAGCCCAAGCTGGTCTGGCACGATGAACCCTTGGCTGAGGCGGCTGAATAGCGGTTTTCGCTTCCCTGTTGCCGCGGAGCCGTTAGGTTGGCGTCTGTGAGCGGGGACATCGAAGCAGTTGGCGAACTTGTGACAGCAGGCGTGTTGGCGCGAGCAATCGAGCCGCGTGCGGGCGAAGCTGTTGCCGGTGACGCAGCGGACGTTCGCGCCTGCCTCAACTGCCGCGCAATTCTGACCAGCGCCTATTGCGGTTCGTGCGGGCAGCCCGCGAACACGCACCGGTCGCTCCACACCTTCGGGCATGATTTCATGCATTCGGTGCTGCATTTCGATGGCAAATTCTGGCGGACGTTGCCGATGCTGGTTTTCAAGCCGGGATCGCTGACGCGGCGTTACGTCCATGGCGAGCGTGCCAAGTTTGTCTCGCCGCTCGCATTGTTCCTGTTCAGCGTCTTTGCGATGTTTGCGGTGTTCAGCTGGGTCGGCGGGCCGTTGACGCCGAATCTCGCCGACGGCGTGGCGCTGACGCCCGAGCAGATCGACAAGCAGCTTGGCGAAAGCCGCGCCGAACTGTCAGCGCTTGAAGCGCGTCTTAAGGCAGGAGATGCCGCACCGGGTGAAATCGAAGGGCAGATCGCAGGCAAGCAGGCTGAGATCGAGGGGCTGAAAACCGGACGTCAATTTGCAGGCGGGTTCAAAAAGGAGCTGGCGGAGGCGCGCACGGAGCTTTTGGTTCTGGAGGCTGCGGCGCAAAAAGGTGGCCCTGAAAATGCGAAACGGGCAGCACGGATTGCCGAGCTTCGCGATTTCATCAAGGGGCTCGAAATTGGTGGCGCCATGCGAAATCTTGATGCCGAGACGCTGAAGAAGAACGCCACCGTCGATACCGGCATCAAGCCGCTCGATGACAAAATCCGTAAGGCGATCGATAACCCGCAGCTGTTTTTCTACAAGATCCAGTCGAACGCGTATAAATTCAGCTGGCTGCTGATCCCGCTCTCATTGCCATTTCTGTGGTTGATATTCGTCTGGAAAAAGGGCGTACACGTCTACGACCATCTGGTCTTCATCACCTATTCGCTGTGTTTTGCGACGCTGCTGTTTGTGCTGATGTCGTTCCTCGCGCTTTCGACCACGCTTGAGAATCTGATCGGTCCGCTTCTGGCCTTCGCGATTCCGGCGCACATGTTTTTCCAGCTCAAGGGCGCTTACAACCTTCGCAAGCGATCAGCGCTTTGGCGAACGTTTGCGCTTGGGATGTCGGCGACCGTCGTTGTGGTGATGTTCTCGACGGTCCTGATCCTGATCGGCGCGCTCGGCTAGGCCGCTGCCTTCATCTTTGCGAGCATTTCGCCCATCATCGCGTGCATCTTGTTGACCGCCTGCAACGGGCGCACCATCACTTTGAACCGCGTGATCTTGCGGTCTTCGTTCCACCAGATCATGTCGATGCCGTTGACCTTGATGCCGTCGATTTCATTCTCGAATTCCAGGATCGCGCTGTTTTCGGCGCGCCATTCGCCGACATAACGGAAATTATCGTCGCCGAGCACCTTGGCCGCCGCTGACAGATACGCCGTGACAATCGCCTTTCCGCGCTGCGGGGTGAACACCACCGGGCTTTCGAACA
>JANOQL010000528.1:0-8218 GCA_031414835.1 Sphingomonadales bacterium
AACATCTGGGGTTGGCGACGACCGACATGTGCAGCAGTGAGCTTGGCAAGTTGGTGAAATTTGCGCCGCCGCTGATGCCCGCCATTTCCCGCTTTGCCAAAGGACACACATGATCCGCGATACCGATATTCAACTTGCCAACCGGCTCGCCGATACGGCCGGCGCTGCGATCCGGCCGTATTGGCGCGGGAGCATCGGGATCGAAACCAAGGCCGATGCAACGCCTGTTACGCTCGCTGACCGTGCCGCCGAAACCGCGATTCGCGCGATCCTCGACGTCGAGCGGCCTGATGAAGGCATTATCGGCGAAGAATTCGGTGTTTCACGTGAAACCGCATCGCGGCAATGGGTGATCGACCCGATCGACGGCACGACGAGCTTTGCCGCTGGTCGCCCGATTTTCGGCACGCTGATCGCGCTGATGGAGGAAGGCTGGCCGGTGCTCGGGGTGATCGATCAGCCGATCCTGGGCGAACGCTGGCTCGGCATCACGGGGCGGCGCACGACGCTGAACGGAATTGCCACCACATCGCGCGCCTGCCGTGACCTTGCGCACGCCACGCTTGCCACGACCAGCCCCAATTGCTTCGCCGAACATGAGGCGGGGCATTTCATGGGCCTAGCCGCCAAAACTGCGCACCGCCGCCTGGTCTGGGGCGGAGACTGCTATAATTACGCGCTGCTTGCGAGCGGGCATATCGATATCGTCGTCGAGGCGGGCCTCAAACTCCATGACTTCGCCGCGCTTATCCCCGTGGTCGAAGGTGCGGGCGGGCAGATGTGCGACTGGGCGGGTGAGATGCTCAACGCCGATAGCGACGGACGGGTGATCGCGCTGGGCGATCCGGCGCGGCTTGACGATGTGCTCGCGGTGCTGGCCGACTGAATCAGGTTGCATTTCACCGCGACTGTGCCTAGTGCGCGCGGCTTCCACCGATCCTGCGATCGACTGGCCTGGCGAAAAGGGCTGCCAAGGCGAGTGTGCGTAGGGCGACAGAAAAGGACACGAAATGCCCAAAATGAAGACCAAGAGCGGGGTGAAAAAGCGTTTCACCATGACCGCAACGGGCAAGTTGAAGCATGGGTTCGCTGGCAAGCGGCACCGGCTGATCAGCCACAATTCGAAATATATCCGCACCAATCGTGGCACTTCGGTGCTCTCCGCAGTCGATACGCCAGCCGTCAAACGCTGGGCACCGTACGGTCTGAAATAGGAGCGCATAGACAATGGCACGCATCAAACGCGGCGTAACCACGCACGCACGTCACAAACGCATCCTCGACAAGGCCAAGGGCTATCGCGGGCGTCGCAAGAACACGATCCGTGTCGCGATGCAGGCGGTCGAAAAGGCCGGGCAATATGCCTATCGCGACAGGAAGGCGAACAAGCGCAATTTCCGTGCGCTCTGGATTCAGCGCATCAATGCTGCGGTCCGGATCGAAGGGCTGACCTATGGCCAGTTCATGCACGGGCTGAAACTTGCCGGTGTCGAACTCGACCGCAAGGTTCTGGCCGATATGGCGATGAACGAGGGGGCCGTATTTAGCACCATCATCGCGCAGGCGAAGAACGCGTTGCCGGTCGCTCAGGCCGCCTAAGCCGCTTTCTTCTCAACACTGCGCATCGGGGCGTGGGCGGGTTGCCGCCTGCGCCCTTTTGCTTGATGGGCGACGGACATGACCAATATTGCAGCACTCAAGACCGAAACCCTTGGCGCCATCGACGCCGCTGACAGCCTTGATGCGCTTGAGACGGTGCGGATCGCGACGCTCGGCAAGCAAGGAAGCGTGTCTGCATTGCTAAAAACTTTGGGTGCCATGTCGCCCGAAGAGCGACAGCTGCAGGGGCCAGCGATTAACGGGCTGCGTCAGGCGGTAAGCGACGCCATTGCCGCGAAGAAATCTGCGCTGGAAGCCGCTGCTCTCGATTCGCGGCTTGCCTCCGAGCGGATCGACCTCTCCCTTCCAGCCCCCGATACGCCGCGCGGGTCGATCCATCCCGTCAGCCAGGTTATGGACGAACTTGCCGAGATTTTCGCCGATATGGGTTTTGCCGTTGCCGAAGGGCCCGAGATCGAAGATGACTGGCATAATTTTACTGCGCTCAACATCCCCGAAACGCACCCCGCGCGCGCGATGCACGACACGTTCTATATGGCGCAGAACGCGCCCGGCAGCACGATGCTGCTCCGCACGCACACATCGCCGGTGCAGATCCGCACAATGATGAGCCAGACGCCCCCGATCCGCATCATTGCGCCGGGGCGGGTGTATCGGAGCGATTCGGATGCGACGCACACGCCGATGTTCCACCAGATCGAAGGGCTGGTGATCGATCGCGGCATTCATCTCGGGCATCTCAAGTGGACGCTCGAGACATTCCTCAAGGCGTTTTTTGAGCGCGACGATGTCGTGCTGCGGCTTCGGCCAAGCTATTTCCCGTTCACCGAACCCAGCGCCGAAGTCGATGTCGGCTACACTTTGGTCGATGGCAAGCGCGTGATCGGCGGCAATGAAGGCTGGATGGAGGTGCTTGGGTCAGGCATGGTCCACCGCCGCGTGATCGCCAATTGCGGGCTCGATCCTGACGAATGGCAGGGCTTCGCGTTCGGCACCGGGGTCGATCGGCTCGCGATGCTCAAATACGGGATGGACGATCTGCGGCCGTTTTTCGACGGCGATCAGCGCTGGCTCGGGCATTACGGCTTTGGCGCGCTCGATGTGCCGACGCTGTCGGGCGGAGTGGGCGCATGAAGTTTTCGCTCTCGTGGCTCAAAAGCCATCTCGACACTGACGCCGACGCAAAGACCGTCGCCGAAACGCTGACGCGGATCGGGCTTGAGGTCGAAGGCGTTGAAAACCCTGCCGAACGGCTCGCGGGGTTCCGCATCGCCAAGGTGCTGACCGCCGAGCACCATCCGCAGGCCGACAAATTGCAGGTGCTGTCGGTCGATGCAGGCGCCAATTTCAACAATGGGGCCCCGATACAGGTCGTCTGTGGTGCACACAATGCGCGTGCAGGCCTGGTCGGCGTGTTCGGCGCAGCAGGTGCCGTCGTGCCGTCAAACGGCATGGAACTGCGCGTCGCGGCAATCCGCGGGGTCGAATCGAACGGCATGATGTGTTCGGCGCGTGAGCTGGAACTGGGCGACGATCATGACGGGATCATCGAACTGCCCGCCGATGCGCCGGTGGGTCAGGCCTATGCCGATTATGCCAACGCCAACGATCCGGTGTTCGATGTCGCGATCACCCCCAACCGGCAGGATTGCATGGGCGTCCACGGCATAGCGCGCGATCTGGCGGCGGCGGGATTGGGACGGCTTCTTCCTTTATCCCCCTCCCGCCTGCGGGAGGGGCTAGGGGTGGGCGCGTCCGCCTCATCTCGAGCCCTTCAGACAAACCCACCCCCGACCCCTCCCGCAAGCGGGAGGGGAGAATTCCCCTGCCCCACCGAAATCCGCACCGATGATCCCGAAGGCTGCCCGGCGTTCTTCGGCCGCGTGATCCGGGGCGTCACCAACAAGGCGTCACCCGACTGGATGCAGGCGCGGCTCAAATCGGCGGGGCAGCGACCGATTTCCGCGCTGGTCGATATCACCAACTATGTGATGCTCGATCTCGGGCGACCCGCTCACGCCTATGATCTGGCGAAGCTGAAGGGCGCCGTCGTTGCCCGGCGGGCGCTGGATGGCGAAACCGTGACTGTGCTCAATGGCAAGGGTTACAGCCTGACCAGCGCGATGACGGTGATCGCCGACGAAACGCAAGTCCACGACATTGCCGGGATCATGGGCGGCGAACATTCGGGCTGTTCGGATGCCACCACAGACGTCCTCCTCGAAATCGCCTATTTTACGCCGGAGCGCATCGCGAAAACGGGGCAGACGCTGGCTTTGACTTCGGATGCAAGGACGCGGTTCGAACGCGGAGTCGATCCGGCGTTCCTCGATGACGGGCTGGCGATCCTGACCCGATACATCCTCGATATTTGCGGTGGCGAGGCCTCCGAAGTCGTGCGCGCAGGCCAGCCTCCGCTGGTGCCCAAGTCTTTCAGATACGATCCGATGCTGTGCGACAGGCTCGGCGGGATAAACCTGCCCTTGATCGAGCAGAAGGCGATCCTCGAAGCGTTGGGCTTTGGCGTTGCCGATGACTGGACCGTGACCGTCCCCAGCTGGCGTCGCGATATCGACGGCCCTGCCGATCTCGTCGAAGAGGTCATCCGCATCCATGGCATCGACCATGTCGTGACAGAGCCCTTGCCGCGCCGCGCGGGCGTCGCGCTGCCCACTGCAACGCCGATGCAGACACTTGAGCGCAAGATGCGGCGGAGCGCGGCTTCGCTCGGCCTCAACGAAGCCATCACCTGGTCGTTCATTTCAGAAAAAGAGGCCGAGGCGGTCGGCGGAGGCGCGTGGACACTCGCCAATCCGATCAGCGAAGACCTGAAGGTCATGCGCCCGTCCTTGCTCCCCGGATTGCTCGCCGCAACGCAACGCAATCTCGATCGCGGAGCCACAAGCGTGCGGTTGTTCGAAATCGGTCGTCGCTATCTCAGCAGTGGTGAGCACCCCAGCCTGACCTTCGTATTAGCAGGCGATGCGGTCGCGCGGCATTGGCAGAGCGGCAAGGCACAAGGCTTTACCGCATTCGATGCCAAGGCACTCTGTCTCGCGCTGCTCGAAGCGGGCGGCGCGCCTGTCGGCAATCTCCAGGTGATGGGGGAGGCGGGCATCGTTTATCACCCCGGCCAATCGGCAACATTGCGATTGGGGCCCAAGAACCAGCTGGCGAGCTTCGGCGTGATCCACCCGAATGTGACCAAGGCGTTCGGAATCGACGGGCCAGTGATTGCAGGTGGCATTCATCTCGATGCGATCCCCGCCAAGCGCGGACAGGCAGGTTTCATGCGCCCTGCGTTTGCGCCCCCGCCGCTCCAGGCCGTGACACGCGACTTTGCGTTTCTTGTTCCCGATAGCGTGCCCGCAGGCGATCTTGTCCGTGCGATCAGGGGGGCGGACAAGATTGCGATCACTGCGGCCCGGCTGTTCGACCGGTTTGCAGGAGCAGGCGTGCCAGACGGCAAAGTCAGCCTCGCGGTCGAGGTGACGCTTCAACCTGTTGAAAAAAGCTTCGATGATGCTGGATTGAAGGCGATTTCCGACCGGATCGTGGCCGCCGCAGCAAAGCTCGGTGCTGACCTTCGCGGGTGATTCACGTCATCGCGGGTTCAGCCGCGCTTGCTATCGCAAATGCCGCGCGCGTTGCTGGCGCGCTGTTCGGGGATAGGTGAGATGCAGTTGGCGTTTCGAAAAGGGGTTTCGGTTTTCGCACTCGCGGCGTTGCTATCAGCGTGTGGCGGCGGCGGATCGGGCAGTGGCGGGCAGGCCGGCGGTGTGTCTCCAGCCCCTCCGCCGACGAGCAGTGCGTGCAGCCTTCGCAGCCGCCAGGACTTTGCGTTTTCGGCGCTCAACACCAATTATCTTTTTCCCGAAACGCTGCCATCCAGCCCTGATCCAACCCCGTTTGCCAGCGTCGAGGCCTATATCGATTTCCTGACCGCGACGGCACGATCGCAGGGCCGCGACCGGTTTTTCACATTCGTGACCTCAATTGCACAAGAAAACGCCTTCAATGCCTCAGGCGCGACCGCAGGATTTGGCATTCGGTTGCAAACCGATGCAGCGGCGCGGCGCAGCTTTGTGGTCGAAGCCTTCGAAGGCGCGCCCGCATTTGCGGCAGGGATCGATCGCAGCGCAGAAATCGTCGCGATCGGCACCAGTGCGGCCAATCTGCGCACTGTGAATGACATCATCGCAACCGAAGGCACAGGCGGCGTGACCAATGCGCTGGGGCCGAGCACTGCTGGCACGACGCGGGTGCTGCGGATCGCCGATGCTACAGGGACACGCGACCTCAGTGTGACCAAAGCCGATTTCAACCTGTCGCCGGTTTCGAGCCGTTACGGCAGCCGCATTCTCACCGATAATGGCCGACAGATCGGCTATCTCAACTTGCGGACCTTCATCTCGTCGGCAGATCCGCAGCTGCGAGCTGCATTCGATCAGTTTCGCAGCGCAGGCATCACGCAGTTTGTGATCGATTTCCGCTACAATGGCGGCGGTCTGGTTTCGACCGCCGAACTGATGGGCGATCTTCTGGGCGGCAATCGCGGGCGCAACGAGGTGTTTTCGATCACCGCATTCCGGCCGTCGCTCGCGTCGAACAATGAAACCAAGCGGTTCGATCCGCTTGCCCAATCGGTATCGCCTGTAAAAATCGCCTTTATCGGCACGGGATCGACCGCATCTGCGAGCGAACTCGTGATCAACAGCTTCATTCCCTATTTGGGCGCGAACCTCGCGCTGATCGGGGCCAATACCTTCGGGAAGCCTGTTGGCCAGATCGCAATCGATCGCGCGGCGTGCGATGACAGGTTCCGGATCGTTGCCTTTTCCACACGCAATTCGGCCAATTCGGATGCGTATTTCAATGGCCTCGCATCGACCGTGCAAGCCAGCTGCCAGGCAGCAGACGATGTGACGCGGCCACTGGGCGATCCGCAAGAGGCGTCTGTCAAAGCCGCGCTCGATTTTCTGGCAGGGCGCAGTTGCACACCGATACCGGCCGGGCAGGTTTCACAAAGCGCAGGCCGTGTCGCACCGCCTGCCCTGCTGATACCTGCTGCGCCAACAGTGGCACAGCGCGAAGTGCCGGGACTATTCTAGCCCGAGAACGCCTGCCACATCGGCAAAGCTATGCGCGATTGCCTGAACGCCCTTGGCCTTTAGCAGCGCATCATGGCCGTCGCTGCAATGCCGCCCCGCCGCCAGCCCGATGACGAACGCGCCAGAGGCCACTGCCCCTGTTGCACCCACGGGTGAATCCTCGATGATCGCCGCCCGCGCAATGTCCACGCCGAGCGCTTTTGCAGCGTAGAGATAAATATCAGGCGCAGGTTTCCCGCGCGTCACATGCTCACGGCCCGAATACACATGTTCGCCAAACCGTTCGCGCAACCCGATGTGATCGAGATGCGTGCCGATCCAGTGCGTGGTCGATGAAGACGCAATCGCAATCGGCAGCGAATGCGGCAGGCCCGTCACGAACGCCACTGCGCCTGCCACGGCATCAAGCCCTTCGGCGAGCACGCGCGTATCTTCGGCGTGGCGCTCGTCATGAAACGCTTGTGGGATCGGCCCGCCGATCCACGCTTCGACCGCATCATGAAAATCAGCGCCGCCGAGCCCGACAAAATTGGCCAGCGCATCTTCGATCCGGGTCGGATGGCCAAGCCGGGTCAGCGTGTTTGCCAGCTGCACATTGCTGACATATTCGCTTTCGATCAGCACGCCGTCGAAATCGAAGATGATAGCATCGACCTTCATTGGCGGGCTCCGAACAGCGCGCTGCCGACGCGGACATGCGTTGCGCCGAGCATCACGGCGGTTTCAAAATCGGCTGACATTCCCATGCTCAGCGCTGCCAGCCCGTGATCGCCGGCAAGTTTGGCGAGCAGCGCGAAATAGGGTGCAGCTTCGGTATCGGCAGGCGGAATTGCCATCAGCCCTGCAACATCGATTCCGGCTTGGCGTGCCGCTGTCAGCAATGCGCCAATGTCTCCGATGGCACACCCGCCCTTTTGCGGCTCTTCACCGATATTGACCTGAACAAAACAGCGCGAGCACCGCCCCACCCTGTCCTGCGCGCGCGCGATTGCGGTGATCAGCGACAGGCGGTCCACGCCATGGATCGATCCGAACAGCCGCACCGCATCATCGGCCTTGTTCGATTGCAACTGGCCGATGTGGTGCAAATCAATGTCGGGGTATTCTGCCAGCACATCGGGCCATTTGGCTTCGGCCTCCTGCACACGGTTTTCCCCGAAACTCATGTGCCCAGCGACAATCAGCGGGCGAATCGCATCGGCATCTTGCGTTTTGGAGACCGCGATCAGCGTAATCTCTTCGGGTTTGCGGCCAGCCAGCGTTGCCGCCTTGGCAATGCGATCCCGAATATCGTCGAGCGGGGCTTTTGCGTTCGGTGTCACCACGCCGCTATAGAGCGCCGATGCCACGATGCCAGCGCAGTTTGCCACGCCACAATTTTCCAAAAGTCTGGCTGATGACCGACGAACGGATGGGCGCTGCGCTGTTCGATGCGATTGCACAATTGCCGCGTGGGTCGGGGATTGTGTTCCGGCATTACAGCCTGC
>JANOQL010000529.1:0-6539 GCA_031414835.1 Sphingomonadales bacterium
GATGCGCGATGCTGACATGATAGGCCTCGATGAACGCCTCCATCGCCAGTTTCCAGTTGCACGGCATGATCTTTGCCACATGCGCCGCGACGTAGCGATCCTCGAGATTGAAGCCTGCGAAATGTTCGGGGAGGTTTTCAACATAGGTTTCGAGCGGTTCGCTTGTCTGATCGAAGTTGACGAACACGAACCCGCCCCAGGTGCCGACCTTCGCCTCGGGCAGGTTCATCTTTGTCTTGTCGACATGCGGGAAATCCCATTGGCCGGGGATGATCGACAGGCTGCCATCAAGTTTCCACGTCCAGCCGTGGAATGGACACCGCAATTGGTTCACGCAGCCGCCCTCGGTGCGCAGCATCGTGCCGCGGTGGAGGCAGGAGTTCACATAAGCGCGGATTTCATCGGGGGCGGTCCGGATGACGATCAGCGAGTCATGGACGATCTCATACACCACGTGATCGCCGACGTTGGGGATGTGTTCGACGCGGCATGCCAGCTGCCAGCATCTGCGCCACACCTGTTCGACTTCGCGATCATGCCAGTCTTTCGAGAAATAGCGTTCGGCGGAGACATCGGCGCTGCTCTGGTTTTGGGCAGGGCTTTCGTCGCGCATGACGGCGGGTGCCGGGTTGATGTCGGTTGCGAACACCTCCTGCACCGATGGGCCGGGTCGGCGAGCAATTATGCTGTCCATCGTGTCTCTCCCCAAATCTATCGCTTTGCAGTCAATGTGCCGCGCTGCTAGCGGACTGTCCATGCCCGACCTTCAACATCGCCATCTGATCACGCTATCGCTGACTGTCGATTTTGCGGGGATGCAGGTCATCGGCAAGACGCCTGCCGGGCTGCGGCGGATCGCGCCGGTTTCCGGTGGCAGTTTCACCGGCGTTCGGCTGAATGGTGTCGTGCTGCCCGGGGCTGATTGGGTAATCAACCGGCCCGATGGGGTGATGGTGATCGACGTCCGGTTGATGCTTCGCACCGATGATGGTGCGATGATTTATCTGACGTATCAGGGCCGGTTCCTCTCCGAACCAGACGCCATGGCGCGCTTTGCCCAGGGAGCTATGCTCGATCGGTCCGAATACTCGCTGGCGATTACGGCGCGGTTCGAATGTGGCGATGATCGTTATTCATGGCTCAACAATGTCATCGCAGTCGGCACCGGCGAACAGACGTCCGCCGGGCCGGTTTATACGATTTTCGAGATCGGTTGAACGGGCTGCTCTAGACCCGCGTCATTGTCCAGTTGCCATCGTTGCCCTTGCACGCCTGATAGGTTTCGGACGCGTTCCCGCTGCCGGGGGCTTCGACCGTCTGGGTGACCATGCGGCAGGCGGAGGCGGTCTGCGTTGCCTCTCGCTTGAGCAATGCGTTCGAGACATAGCCCTGGCCCTGCCCATTGTCTGACAGCAGATACCATGGCGCGCCCGATACCGAAGCAGGAACCCAGACGCGCTGACCGGGCGTCAGGCGGCCCATCACCTTTCCATCGGTGCCGGGGCGGCTGCGGATGTTGGCGGCGGCCGTCGCGGTATAGGCTGCGCCGACCTTGCTATAGCCCGAGGCGGGCTCGACGCCGCTGGCAAAGCGCAAATCGCCGATCCCGGCGGCGCGTGCGCTATCGGCGACATCGACCTGCCCCGAAGCACCTGTTTCGGGATTGGTCCAGCTCTGATCTTTGCCGGTGGCAACGGCATCTTCCATCGCGCGTTCGGCCTTGGCCTGATCGGTTTTCTGAAGCTTGCAGCCGATCGCTCCACCTGCCGCCGCCCCGAGAGCGCCGCCGATCAGCGTGCCGAGTGTCCGGCTGCCGCGTCCGGCGATCCGATTGCCGAGTACACCACCAAGCACGCCGCCGACGATCGTCGTGCCGGTCTGCTTGTTGCCATCGGCTGCGCAGCCGAAGATGCCCGAAAGGAACCCGCTGCGCCCCGTCTGGCCGTCATCGGCTGCCGCCATCACCGGCGTGCTGGTTGTGCGTGCGGCGTTGGGATCGATCGCGTTGGCAGGTGCGGCTGCGAGCAGCGCGGTCGATGCGGCGAGTGCGGCAAAGCGCATTGAAAAGGCCTTGGTCATGATCGTCCCCTTGGTGTGTTGGTCTTGGCAGGAAACTGCGCTCGTGCGGCTGAATCGGCTGTGAACAACCCAAGCGCCGTGATGCTGGCAATTCTGCGTGGCATACGGCAAAGCGCGGTCACGGGCAGGGAGTGGTGTATCGATGGCGCGGAAATTCTTTGGAACCGACGGGATCAGGGGGCTGACCAACAGCGGCGCGATGACCGCCACGATGGCGATGCGCGTGGGGCAGGCAGCGGGCGCGCATTTCGTTCGCGGCGCGCACAAACACCGCGTGGTGATCGGCAAGGATACCCGGCTGTCAGGCTATATGATCGAAAACGCGCTGGTATCGGGTTTCACCAGTGTCGGGATGGATGTGGTGCAGGTTGGCCCGATGCCGACGCCGGCGGTTGCGATGCTGGTGCGATCGATGCGCGCCGATCTGGGCGTGATGATTTCGGCGAGCCACAATCCATACCGCGATAACGGCATCAAGCTGTTCGGCCCCGACGGCTACAAGCTGTCCGACGCCGATGAAACCGCAATCGAAACGCTGATCGAAACCGAGCCGCAGCTTGCCGCACCCGAACGGATCGGCCGTGCGCGCCGCGTTGAAGATGCGCGTGGTCGCTACATCCACTTCGCCAAATCCTGTTTTCCCGAAGAGCTGCGGCTCGATGGGCTGAAGATCGTGATCGATTGCGCACATGGTGCCGCGTATCAGGTGGCACCTTCGGCGCTTTGGGAACTGGGTGCCGAGGTCGTGGCGCTCGGCGTCACACCCAACGGCACCAACATCAACGACAATTGCGGATCGACTTATCCTGCGCTGCTTCAGGAAACTGTGGTGGCGAGCGGTGCCGATATCGGCATTGCATTGGATGGCGATGCCGACCGGCTGATCATTGTCGATGAAAAAGGCACCGTGGTCGATGGCGATCAGATCATGGCGCTGATCGGGCGGAGCTGGGCGGCGAGCGGGCAATTGCGCGGTGGGGGTGTGGTTGCGACGGTGATGTCGAACCTCGGGCTTGAGCGGTTTCTGGACGGGCTGGGCCTGAGCCTCGAACGCACCAAAGTCGGTGACCGCTATGTGCTGGAGCGGATGCGCGAAGGCGGGTATAATGTAGGTGGCGAACAATCGGGGCATATCATTCTGTCCGATCACGGCACAACAGGCGATGGCCTTGTCGCCGCGTTGCAGGTGCTCGCCGAACTGGTGCAGCGCAGGCAGCCAGCCAGCGATTTGCTCCATCTGTTCGATCCGGTGCCGCAACTGCTCAAGAATGTGCGTTTTGCCGGTGGCAAGCCGCTCGAGGCAGCCGCGGTGAAGGCAGTGATTGCCGAGGCGGAAGCCACGCTCAATGGCAAAGGCCGTCTGGTCATCCGGCCATCGGGAACCGAACCCGTCATCCGCGTGATGGCCGAAGGCGATGATGCCGGACAGGTCGAAACCGTGGTCGATGCGATTTGCCAAGCTGTAAAAGAGGCCGCCAATGCTTGAGATGCGCCCCGATTGCGAACGCTGCGGCGTCGATCTTCCGGCGTTTGCAGGAGGTGCGTTCATCTGTTCGTTCGAATGTACGTTCTGCGCGGGCTGTGCCGAGGCGCTCGACGATGTCTGCCCCAATTGCGGCGGGGTGCTGTGCGATCGGCCGACGCGTGCCAAGCCACTGCTTGAGGGGTTCCCGGCTTCGGTGATCCGGAGCTACAGGCCGTGACCGCGCGGGTTCTGATCATTGCGGGGTCTGACTCTGGCGGCGGTGCAGGCATTCAGGCCGATATCAAGACCGTCACCATGCTCGGCGGTCACGCGATGACCGCGATCACTGCGATCACTGCGCAGAACACGACGGGCGTCGAGGCCGTGATGCCGGTGCCGACCGCTATGGTGCTCGCGCAGATCGACGCTGTGCTTGCCGATATCGGGGCCGATGCGGTGAAGATCGGGATGATCGGCTCTGCTGAAACTGCGCTGGCGGTGGCAGACCGGTTGGCGCGTGAAACGATGCCGGTCGTGTTCGACCCGGTGATGATTGCAACGAGCGGTGCCGCATTGGCCGATGACTCAGCGATTGCGGCGTTCGCGGCGCTGATGGCACGCGCGACTGTGGTGACGCCGAACCTTCCCGAACTCTCCGCGCTGGGCGGGCTTGACGCGGTCATGGCACACGGCTGCGCGGTGCTCGAAAAGGGCGGCCATGCAGACGGCGAGATGGTGGTCGACCGGCTCTACGAACATGGCGAGATGATCGCCGAATGGGATGCACCGCGGATCGATACGACCAGCACGCATGGCACCGGCTGCACGCTGGCGAGTGCGGTTGCGACCGGGTTGGCGCAAGGCCTCCCGTTAGAGGCCGCGATCGGCCGCGCGCGCGATTTCGTTCGACTGGCGCTGCTCGGTGCGCCGGGTCTCGGCAAGGGGCATGGCCCGATGGGGCAGCAGACTGTGCGCAATGACGGGCTGTTCACCGGCCCTGCGCTCAATCAGGTGACGCTTGGTGCGACCGACTATGCAGCGTCGGTCCGTTTCTACAAACTGCTCGGGCTGACGCAGATCGTCGATAGTCCAGACAATGGTTATGCCCGGTTTGAGGCGGCCAATGGCGCCACGCTGTCGATCCACGCTGGCGAGGCGATTGGCGGGGCGATGATCTACCTCGAATCAGGCGCGCTCGATGGCTGGTGTGCGTATCTGGCGCGCAAGGGCGTACGCATCGATCAATGGCCGCGCGATGAAGATTGGGGCTGGCGCGAGGCGCGGCTGACCGATCCAGCGGGCAACGCGGTCTGCCTCTATCAGGCTGCCGAATATCGACGCTACCCGCCGTGGCGAATATGATCATCGGGGTCGATGAGGCAGGGCGGGGGCCGCTGGCTGGGCCGGTGATCGCTGCGGCAGTGGTGTTGTGCAAACCGAGGCCGACCGGGCTTGATGATTCGAAAAAGCTGTCAGCCAAGCGGCGCGGCGAACTCGAAGCGGTGATAAAGCGCCGCTGCCAATGGGCGGTGGGCATGGCCGATGTCGAGGAGATCGACCGGCTCAACATTTTGGGAGCCACGATGCTCGCGATGACGCGCGCCGTGGCGGCGCTGTGCAAGGGCGAGGTGCCTGAGATCGTGCTGATCGACGGCAATCTCACTCCCCATGGCCGCGCCGAAGGCTGGCACTGGCCGGCGCGCGCCATCATCGGCGGCGACGCGATCGAGCCGTGCATTTCAGCCGCGAGCATCATTGCCAAGGAGCATCGCGACCGGCTGATGATCGCGGCCGATGCCGATTTCCCCGGTTACCGCTGGGCGTCGAACAAGGGCTATGGCTGCCAGCACCACATGGCGGCGTTGCACGAACTCGGGCCGACCCCGCTGCACCGCCGCAGCTTCGCGCCTGTCGCCCGGGCGATGCAGACGGGCTGACACGCACCCCCTGTCCCATGGTCTAACTGTCTAAGTTGTGCCCATGTTGGCCTGGATTGAGAAAGAGGGGTTCGCGCAGAGGCGCAGAGGCGCGGAGCAGGAAGAGGGTTCACGCAGAGGGCGCCGAGGGAGTTGAGTAAATCTGGTCCTCTGCGGCCTCTGCGTGAACCGATCTTCTTTCTCGCGCCTTCGCGCGCAACCTTCATCCTTCTTTGCGCCCTTTGCGGCCTTTGCGTCTTTGCGTGAACCCCTGAATGCCAGCCACACCAAATCGGCGTCCGTGTGAAACCACGTCGCCTGCGGGCATTGGGCGGGGGCAAGCCCCCTATCAGTCAGTTCGCAACAGGCCCGTTCTGTCAAAAGGGTCGTCACACACTCATGGTTCGGCGTGCCGCTGGTGTATTTCAACATCAACGGAGTGGCGGAGCCGGACACATCACCTTCACCGCCACGGGCTTTTGCTGTCTGTCTGACGGGCCTTGGGGTCGTTGCGGGCCAGTTACCCTCGATATTCCACGCAAGCGACGGTCAGATGACCGAACCCAAGGTCCGGTTCTGTCGGAGCAAAGACAAGACCACAGGGTTGATCACCCCTGTGTGCCGACCTTTGGACATGCTGTTGAGGACCAGCACGCCCCGCCAGAACGGGCCTGTCACAGGACAAGAACGCCCGCGACATGGGACCGCTAATAGGCAGAAACCTGCCAACATGTCAATAGGATATGCCCTTTCGTATAGGACAATTCGAACAAACCACCACTCATCGGCGCAACCTCGCGCCAAGCCGCTAAGGCGCCAAGAGCAAATCGCATCACCCTTGGCGGCCTTGGCGGCTTGGCGTGAAATAGCACAGAGGCCGCAAGCCGAAACTCGGGTGTCAGCCACCGGGTCGCATCGTTGTCCCGAAGGGTTTTGGTTCACGCAAAGCCGCAAAGCCGCCAAGGTTTTGAAGATATGGCGGACGTCCGCGCGAAGCGCTTTGCATCTTGCCAGAGCCAATCCTGCCTGCGGCGCTGTTGATGAGAGCCGCACAGCCTTTGCGGCTTGGCGGCTTTGCG
>JANOQL010000530.1:0-12902 GCA_031414835.1 Sphingomonadales bacterium
AGCGCGGATCAGGGCGCCGCCCTGGCCATCGATAAAGCGTGAAATCGCACTGCCGCTAGTGCGGGCGATCCGCGCGCAATCGGCAGGGATCTGGCCGGAGGGCAGGGACGATGGATCGATCTGGACGACGTGAAGCCCGGGCAAAACGCCTTCGAAGTGATAGCGGCCTTCGATGTCCGTAACGGCGTAGCTGCCATCTTCGAGCATCACGCGAACACCGGGCACACCGTTGGCAGCATCGGGATCGACGGTGCAACCGCCATCAGTGATCCGCCCGATGATCGTCATCCGATCCGCGATGGCATCGCGTTCGATCCGCACCGCCGCATCGGCGATCGCGCTTTGCGTTCCGCGATTGTCGCGCGCCTGCGCCCGGTTGAGCGTTTGTCCTGGCTGAGCGTCGGGACGAACTTCGAGAATATAAGTGATCGTCGCACTTGCTCCGCCACGCAGTCGGGGAACCGGAATGGTTAGTGTCCTGCCGTCAGGAGTCGCGGCGTAAGGAGACAGAACGCCATCGATCCGGATGGTATCCTTCTTGAGGCGCATCTCGCTTGGCAGAGTATCGGTGACGGTAATCGCACCTGTTGTCCGCACAGCGTCGCTGTTGCGGACAATGATCCGATATTGAAGTGGGTCGCCGGGTGCAGCGACAGGGTTCGATGCGGCCTTGGTGATGGCTATAGCACCACCGGGACGGTCGGCCGGGATGTCGATCCTTACAGGGGAAGGATCGTTGAGCACGAATGGCGCACCATAAGACGCATCGACAATCGTGTAGGCAATACCGTCAGGACGCAGCAAACCCGCCAGCTCGGCGGGTGTGGCGGTCGATGGAACAGTGAAGGGCGATGGCACTTCAACCTGCAATCGATATGTACCGGCGCGCGCGAACGGAAACCGATAATCGCCAGGCGGGAAGTTGTAGACGGTGCCACCGCTATCGGTGACGGTCGAACCGGTGACGATCGTCGATGGGAAGATCGAGCGCGCATCATCGCCAAACACTTGCGCGGGCAGGCCGGTCGCCACATCGATCAGCGTCACGCGCGATCCCAGAATCGGCGCACCGTCGCCGCTATCGAACACGATGCCGAACGGATCGATCAACACTTCGACGGGGGATGTTGCCAGTGCTTCACCGTCGCTCGAGCGCAGCCCTGAAAGCGTGAACGTTTCGCCTGGCTTGATCGTCAGCGTGCAATCGCCCTGAACCGGGGTTCCGGGATTGGGCGAGGTGTTGACCATGCCGACGAAAATGCCACTGTTGGCAGCGGACTCGGTCAGCGCGATCTGTTCGCGGTCACCAGCAGGCGTTTCGAGAGTAACCAACAAGGTTTCTATTGACGAACCTTCATGGTTATCAGCCGCAGATTGCAGCGAGACGAACAACGGTTCCCCGGCGCGGATGGCGCTGGCCTGACGAACCGTTGCAGGGGAAAGCGACTTGCCATCGAAGGCGCCGCCAAGAGTGACTTCGCGATTGCCGCCGCTGCCATGACACATGGTCTGCGGCACGACGAGGCTTTGCCCGCCGGAACCGGAAGTCGCAAACTGGAATGTCGTCAACGTGGGAGGCGGGGGAGGCAATTGCTCGACCGTAAGCTCGACCACGTTCGACGGCTTCGAGACGCGGCTTGCACCTGCATCCCATTGGATCTGTGCCGTATTGGAAATCGTCTGCGCGTGCGCCACAACTGGCAAAAGCCCGGAAAGGGCCGCCAATAACCCGATGGCTCGGGCTGAAATATGGTTAAGTGCGCGGGACATTTTGGGTCGGCAAGGCCGGACAGCGCAACTGACGCGCTATCCGGCCTGCCATTGGCCTTAGTTGATCGTCACGCGGAAATAGAGCGTGCGTGTCGTGCCCGCTGCCAGTGTCCCGAGCGAACCATTGACCGTCCCAGCGCTGAAGGTGCCGCCTGCGGCCCCATCAAGGTTGCAAGTGCCAGTTGGCGTCGTGCCGGTGTAGGTTCCGCTCTGGAAGATGCCATAAGCGGTGTCGTAGGTCGTCTGCGTTGGCAGCGGATCGCTGATCGCAACTGCGTTTGCCGCAGCGCCACCAGCAGCGTTCGCCACCACGATGCAATATTCGACCGTTGCGCCCGGAATCATCTTCGGATTGGTCGTTCCATTGAACGGATCCGAGATAACGCGGCTTTGCTTGGTCACCGACAGCGTTGGTGCTGCAACGGTGTAATCGTCATCGTCGCTGTGCCGTCCGTCACGGGCAACGTCGCCCGTGGCCGTTCCCGCCGCATCGCCAAACACTGTATCGACGCCAGCGGTATTGGCACCGGCGGTTTCGGTCAGCGCAGTGCCTGCCGATCCAGCGGTTCCAGCTGCGGCTGCCTGAGCAATCAGGTTGACCTCAGCAACGTCGCCATTGACCCGGCCAGCCGGGATCGCAGCAACGATAAACACCGTGCGAACAGCATCTGCTGCAATTTCATCGAGGAACGTTGCTGCAAGATCGGTTCCCGCGTCATAAACTCCGTTGCCGTTGGTATCGACGAACGTCGTTGGTGTGGTGACATCGAAATTATCCGTGCCGCCGTGCGCTGCTGTTCCGCCTGCGGGCTGGCTCGTGGTCAAGAGCAGATCCAGCGGCGCATTCGACGTGTTGGTGACAGTGAATGTTGTCACCTGAGCGGTCGAACCCGGTGCAACGTTTGTCGTCGCATTGCCAACTTCGGCAACGGTCAGATTGACGCGCCGATCGACAGTGATCGTATTTGCTGCGTTGATCTGCGCCTGTGCTACACCCCCAACAGTGTAGTTTACAGACGCAGTATTGATGATACTCGATCCCGCCGTTGTCCCTGCTGCAAATGCCGGAGCTGCCCCCAGCATCGCAACAGCAACCCCACCGGCTGACGCCATGAGTTTGAGTTTGGTGTTCATTTCAGGTCTCTTTCAGTTGCGATGTGCCAGTTCCCAACCCCGCAGGCACTCAAAGCGGGTATTCGTCTGCGGCGAGCCGCTTTTCGAATTCCGTAATAACCAAATGAGTTTATTTTACTGTTCCTCTGAAGCTAAGGCGACCAGTCGCGCGAGGCGGCACCGGTTTCGCGATGACCCAGCGGATGTGCGTGACATCGAAGGCTCTTGCCGGTCGCAACTGTCCGTCACTGTCGGCAACGCGCAGGTCTGCGACCGGTCCCCAGGTGCGACCGCCATCGACCGAGACCAACGCAGCCGCAGCTGCAGCTCCTTCATAAAGAACGGGTGCTGGAACCGGATTGGTGATCACGACATCGGGAACCGGACGGTCCGTATCGTTGCGATAGGTGAGGATGAATACCAGCCTGTCTCCCGGGGAAACGGTTTCGGCGGCGCGCAGCTCGACGGTTAACTTTCCGTCCGGCGACGTTGCCATGCGTTCGACAAAGACCGCGCTCTTGAGCGCGACCGAGCCCGAAGCGTGGGCCGCCACCGGGGCAATCAGTGCCAGCAAAAGCCCGACGATCAGCGATCGGATCGGCATCAGTTGATCCTCACCTGGAACGTCACGGTTCGGGTCTGGCCACCAGCGACATTGCCCAGCCGGACTGCGACCGCATTCGATGCAAATTCGCCAGGATCTGCATCAGCCCCGTCGGTCAACGCCGTGCCCTGAAGTGTGATCGTGCCCGGTTGATACGTGGTATTGGCAGGTGCCGGATCGCCGATCGCGAGGTTGGACAGCGTTCCTGTTCCTGTAACATTGGCGACGAGCGAGTAGGTTATGATCGCCCCTGGCACGCGTTTGGTTCCACCGAACGGATCGACCACCACCGCAGTCTTGGTGAATGCAACGGTTGCATCCTGAACAAGATACGTGCCGCGATCTGTGCTATCGGCACCTGTTGTCCCGACAACAGCATCGACACCGCCATCGCCCTGACCCGCAAATGACGTTCCAGGTGTTCCTGTGCCGGTGACCGCCGCTGCCGTGAGATCGACAAATCCGCGATTTCCATCGGCAGCACCTGCCGGGATCGTCGACAGCACGAATACCTTGATCGCTGCGTCCGGCGTCAGCACGGGATCGTTTGTCCCGGGCACATAGACCGTGTCGACGCCCGGCGTGTAAACGCCATCGCCATTGCTATCGAGAACGATCGACGTTGTGGTGGGATCGAACTGGTCGCCGCCCAACGCCGAGACAGGGGTCAGCCGGAACGCCTCTGAACCATTGCCATTGTTGGTTACGGTAAATGCCAGCACCTGATCGGTCGAGCCCGGGGTGGCAACGACATCGCCGGGATCGGCACGTGCCACCGTAACGTCGAGAATTTCATCAACGCGAAAATCGACCGGATTGGAATTGACTGTCCGGGGATTGCCGCCTGCATCGTTGTAGGTCGCGGTCGCGGTATTGCTGATCGTGGTGCCCGCAGCCGTGCCCGCCGCTGCTGCTGGCACTGCAAAGCCGATTGTGGCGCTCGCCACAATCAGTGGCAGAACCTGACCAGGCCGAAGCCCTCGTACGGTCCATGTAAAGCCAAAACGCATCGTAACCCCCGCTCAGAAAAAGCTGTTCGCGGGAAGAATGCGCCAGAAGGGACGAATATTTCGTTAAAGCGATTGTGGTAATCGATTGCGTGACGTCAAGTATCTGACGCCATTGCGTTTGATTCAGCCCCTCAAGCCCTCGTGATGGCCGCTAGGCGTCAAAACGTTTCAGCAAAATCAGGCTGCGGAGGCTCGCTAAATCCGCTGGGGGGATCGCGGATGCAGGGTTGACACTTCGCACCGCGTTGCCTTACGGCCCCCTCACCAATCATCCAGTGCGCGGGTGTAGCTCAGTTGGTTAGAGTATCGGCCTGTCACGCCGAGGGTCGCGGGTTCGAGTCCCGTCACTCGCGCCATTTTCCAGTTTCCATCCACAGCAGCAGCGGGCGTAGCGGCAGGATCCACACGGTTCCTGCAATGAGGTAGAATACCGTTTGCACAAGCGCGGGCCATTCACCGACCCATGATGACAGGCTGGCCACGGCGATTGCCCACAGCGAGATGAACAGCAGAAGCCCGATCACTCCGGCCGGTTTGCGCCAACTTGGCGTCATAAACTATGTCCTTCATGTATCCCGCAGTCGATCCATTCCCGATCGGTGACGACAGCGTGGAGCGGAATGTCCCACGCTTCAGGAACGATGTCGATCCGCTCTTGCTGCCACCACGCCAAACCGATCCGCAAACTGGCAGGATGCCGGGACAAATACCGGTCATAGTGACCACCGCCTTGGCCGATCCGGTTTCCTTGACGATCGAACGCGAGTGTGGGGATGAGCAGGCAATCGGGAATCTTCGTCGCGCTCGAATCAGGTGGTTGAGCAAAGGTAAACGGAGAAGCTTCAAGGCCATGTTCGGGCACCCAACTTCTGAATTCCATTTCCGAACCCCGCTGCGTAAAATATGGCAAACACACAGAATTCCCTTTTGCCACGAGGTTTTCCAGCAATGCGACTGGTGAAATTTCCGATCCGATTGCCCAATATCCAGCAATGCAATGGCCGCGAGACACGGCAGACCATAATTCTTGGGGCCAAACCAGATCAGCAGGCGCCTTTTCCGCAGCCTGCGCGCGCACCGCTCTGGCTTCGATACGTAACCTGCTGCGATTCATCTGAGGCATCGTTGCAGGGGTTGGCGGGACCACCATGGGCCGTTTGCACGGAAATCCACTGACGCCAAGTACGTCAGGTGGGGACCATTTAGCACGGACCAGGATCCGACCAGGGACAGCCCCCATGGATGATGAATCGCCTCAGGGATGTTCGAATGCGCGCACCGGGCAGTCACCGCCAAGCCCAACATAGGCGCGACGCGCTCAACCCTCAAGCCTTGCCGCAATCTGTTCGAGTGCGTCGGCTATTTCCGCAAGCTTTGGCGCTGCTGAAGGCGCTTGTGGCGTTTCAACAGAGGGGGGAGTTGCCGTTTCATGAAGCTCGTCAGCGAGCAACAGCGCGGAGAAGAGGAGCAAACGTGGCTCGCTCGTGTCGCCCACGGCAATCCGCGCTTCGGACGCTTTCCGATCAACGCGTTCCGCCAGCGCGCGCAAATGGGCTTCTTCGCCATCGCGGCAGGCAATGGCGTAATTCCGGCCGGCTATTGTCAAAGTGACTTCAGCCATCAGCCGTCCTGACCACGGCCTTCGCCGATCGCGTTTAATTCGGACAGGGCCATTGCCACTTCACTGCGAAGTGCATCATGCCGCGCGGACAGATGAGCATGATCGGCGCCGGCACGCGGCGCAGGCCTTGAGGCCAAGGCGGTCTCTATCCGGGAAAGGGCGTTATCGATCCTGGCGAATTGCACCGGTTCATTGTCAGTCATAGCGAAGTCACGATAGCAACTTGCGCATCGCGGGCAAGGGGGCACGACCACTGCGGTTGACTGTCGATGGCGCGCACGACAAAGAACCGCGCCATCGAAGCGCGAGTCGAACGCTCGCCTGCTCCCTTCCGGAAGGCCCGCCGATGACTGTTCCTTTGCCGACGCTTGCCAACGCCATACGCGCGCTGGCGATGGATGCCGTTCAGGCAGCGAACTGCGGCCATCCCGGAATGCCGATGGGCATGGCAGATGTGGCTACGGTGTTGTTCACACAGTTTCTCAAGTTCGATGCAAAAGCTCCTCACTGGCATGATCGTGACCGATTTGTTTTATCGGCTGGTCATGGCTCGATGCTGATCTATTCGCTGCTCCATCTCACGGGGTATGAGCGACCGACGATCGACGATATTCGCAATTTCCGGCAACTGCACTCGCCCTGCGCCGGGCATCCTGAGAATTTCGAGTTGGCGGGGATTGAAACCACCACAGGCCCACTGGGTCAGGGGCTGGCGACAGCGGTCGGCATGGCGATTGCCGAACGGCATCTCAACGCTGTGTTCGATGATAATCTCGTCGATCATCGGACCTGGGTCGTCGCAGGCGATGGCTGCCTGATGGAAGGAATCAACCACGAAGCCATCGGTCTTGCGGGACATTTGGGTCTGGGGCGACTGATCGTCTTGTGGGACGACAATCAGATCACAATCGACGGCGCAGCGGGCCTTTCGACAAGCGAAGACGTCAAGGCACGGTATACAGCCACAGGCTGGCATGTCGAAAGTTGTGACGGGCATGATTTTGCCGATATTGAACGCGCCATGCACGCCGCGGTTGCCGATGACCGGCCCTCGCTGATCGCGTGCCGCACGGTGATCGGGAAGGGCGCTCCTAACAAGCAGGGCACGTCTGCCACGCACGGTTCCCCGCTTGGTGCAGACGAGATTGCGGCAGCGCGCGCGACGATCGGCTGGCCACATGCCCCGTTCGAAATTCCGGCAGATATTCGAGCCGCATGGGCAGCGGCCGGAGAGCGCGGAAGCGTGGCTCGCAAATCATGGCAATCACGATTGGATCAAAGCGATCAGGCCAGTGAATTCACACGACGTATGAAGGGCGAAATCGCACCACACGCTGCGATGGCTGGCTATCTTGAAGGAATTGTGACTGACAAACCCAAGGTGGCTTCGCGCAAATCGAGCGAGATGGCGCTGGAGGCTCTGACAGCCGCATTTCCAGAAATGATCGGTGGGTCTGCCGATCTCACAGGCTCGAACAACACCAAAACAAAATCGACTACAGCACTGACAAAACACGATTATTCCGGACGCTATGTCTATTACGGCATCCGTGAATTTGGCATGGCTGCGGCGATGAATGGCATGGCGCTGCATGGCGGCATCATCCCCTATGGCGGCACGTTCCTCGTGTTCGCCGACTATTGCCGTGGTGCAATCCGTCTGTCGGCATTGCAAAAAGCGCGGGTCATCTACGTGATGACGCACGACAGCATCGGCCTTGGCGAAGACGGGCCTACCCACCAGCCTGTCGAACATTTGATGAGCCTGCGTGTCATCCCCAATCTGCTCGTATTCCGCCCTGCTGATGCCATCGAAACCGCTGAATGCTGGGCATTAGCGCTGGCCAACACAACCGGACCGTCGGTATTGGCGCTTTCGCGGCAGAACCTGTCTCCGCTGCGCGCTGATGTTGCAGAAAACCGGTCGGCACGTGGCGCTTATACACTCCGTTCGGCGGACCGTGACCCTGATGTGGTGCTGATTGCGACCGGATCCGAAGTCGAACTGGCGTGCGCCGTTGCCGATCTGCTGGCCGCGCGCGATATTCCGGTCGATGTCGTATCGATGCCGAGTTGGGAGCTTTTTGCCAGCCAGGACGATCATTACCGCAAGCGCGTGTTGCCTGCCGCAGCCCTCAAAGTTTCGATCGAGGCCGGTGCGACATTCGGTTGGGAGCGTTATACTGGCACCGATGGCCTGCGTTTCGGCATTGACAGTTTCGGTGCGTCGGCCCCTGCCGAACATTTGTTTGCGCATTTTGGCCTGACTGCTGACACCATCGCAAAAACAATAATCGACAGAACAACAGCTTAAGCGGAGTAATCTAATATGGCGACGAAAGTTGCAATTAACGGTTTTGGCCGGATCGGGCGGCTTGTTGCGCGCGCCATTCTCGAACGGCCTGATTGCGGTCTCGAACTTGTGGCGATCAACGATCTTGCCGACGCGAAATCGAATGCGATGCTGTTCAAGCGCGATAGCGTCCATGGCCGGTTTGCAGGAGACGTCGATGTCGATGGCAATGATATCGTCGTCAACGGTCACCGCATCACCGTCACCGCCGAGCGCGACCCTGCGCAATTGCCGCATTCTGCACATGGTGTCGTCATCGCGTTGGAATGCACCGGGTTCTTCGCAGATCGTGAGAGCGCGCAGAAGCACCTTGATGCAGGGGCGAAGCGCGTATTGATCTCGGCCCCGGCCAAGGGCGCCGATCTGACAGTCGTTTATGGCGTCAATCATGAAAAGCTGACCGCAGATCACACCATTGTTTCAAACGCGAGCTGCACGACCAATTGCCTTGCGCCGGTTGCCAAAATCCTGAACGATGCCATTGGGATAGAGCGCGGGTTGATGACCACAATTCATGCTTACACCAATGATCAAAAGATTCTCGATCAGATCCATCCCGATATGCGACGCGCACGGGCGGCGGGCATGTCGATGATTCCCACCACAACCGGTGCCGCGCGCGCTGTCGGCGAAGTGTTGCCGGAATTGAAGGGCAAGCTCGACGGTTCTGCCATCCGCGTGCCGACGCCCAACGTCAGCCTGATCGACTTGACCTTCACACCCTCGCGCGACACGACGAGGGAGGAAGTCAACGCGCTGCTTAAGGCGGCGTCTGAAACAGGGCCGCTCGCTGGTATTCTCGATTTTACCGATGAGCCTTTGGTCTCGATCGATCTCAATCACTGCCCAGCGAGTTCAACAATCGATAGCCTCGAAACGGCTGTCATGGACGGCAAACTGGTCCGTGTGGTGAGCTGGTATGACAATGAATGGGGGTTTTCAAACCGGATGGTCGATACAGCAGGCGCCATTGCAAAGCTGATTTGAACGATGCCGTTTCAAACGCTGGATGACATGGGCGACATTGCAGGGAAGCGCGTGTTGGTGCGGGTCGATCTGAACGTTCCCATGGATCACGGCCAAGTGTCTGACAATATGCGGTTGAAAGCAGCAGTTCCCACCCTGTCTGAGCTTTCTGACCGCGGTGCAGTGGTGTTGGTGCTGGCACATTTCGGCCGACCGGACGGCAAACCCGATCCAGCTGAATCGCTTGCTCCTGTCGTTCCAGCCCTGCAAGCGGTCCTCGGACGGAAGGTGGTTTTCTTGGACGACTGCGTGGGAGACTCTACCCTCACAGCGGTTTCCGCTCTCGCACCGGGATCGATCGCCGTTCTCGAAAATACGCGTTTTCACGCCGGTGAAGAGGCCAATGATCCGGTTTTCGCAGGCCAGCTGGCGCAATTAGCCGAACTTTACGTCAACGATGCCTTTTCGACCGCGCACCGTGCGCATGCCTCGACAGAAGGCATAGGGCGGCTTCTCCCGGCGTTTGCAGGGCGATCGATGCAGCATGAGCTTGAGGCGCTTGAAAAGGCCCTGGGGGCGCCTGAGCATCCCGTTGCGGCAGTTGTCGGTGGCGCAAAAGTTTCGACCAAGCTCGACGTGCTGATGAACCTGGTGTCGAAAGTCGATCATCTGATCATTGGCGGGGGGATGGCCAATACGTTTCTTGCCGCGCGCGGGATCGATGTCGGGAAATCGTTATGCGAGCATGAACTTGCCGCCACCGCAAACGCGATTCTCGATGCGGCCGATGCAGCAAAATGCACCGTGCATCTACCTTATGACGTTGTTGTTGCTCGCAAACTTGCGGCTGGAGCGCCGTCACGGGTGGTGAATGTGCATGAAGTTGCCGAAGACGAAATGATCCTTGATGTAGGGCCGGCTGCGGTCGAGGCGCTGGGCGATGTCCTCAAAACCTGCCGGACGCTTGTCTGGAATGGGCCGATGGGCGCTTTCGAAACGCCGCCTTTCGACGTTGCGACCGTTGCGCTCGCGAAAATTGCGGCGGCATTGACGCAAAGCGGGGAATTGGTGTCTGTTGCGGGCGGAGGCGATACTGTTGCCGCGCTCAATCACGCTGGCGTGGCAGACCGGTTTACATTTGTATCGACGGCTGGTGGCGCATTTCTTGAATGGATGGAAGGACGCACACTACCCGGTGTTTCCGTTCTTCAGAAATAACATGAAATCAGTATCTTGCAGGAGTATGATAAGATCATGACGCATGACGAAATGGTCGCACGACTGGCGAGCGCCAACGGATTTATCGCTGCGCTCGATCAATCGGGCGGGTCTACCCCCAAGGCGTTGCAAGGCTATGGCATCGACGCCGGTGCGTGGAGCAGCGATGAGGATATGTTCGCGCTCATCCATGCGATGCGCGCCAGGATTATCCGTTCGGATGCGTTCTCAGGCGATAAGGTTTTGGGCGCGATTTTGTTCGAACGGACAATGGATGGCGATGTCGATGGTGTGCCGACGCCTCAGGCCTTGGCTGGCAAAGGCATCGTGCCGCTGATCAAGATCGACAAAGGGCTTGAGGATGAGGCGAACGGCGTCCAGCTGATGAAGCCGATGCCCGAACTCGATGGCTTGCTCGCGCGGAGCAAAGCATTGGGTGTGGCAGGAACCAAGGAACGGTCGGTCATCAATCTGGCCAATCCGTCAGGGGTTGCCGCGATTGTGGCGCAGCAGTTCGAGATTGCCCGCCAAGTCATCGCTCATGGCCTTGTTCCGATCATCGAGCCCGAGGTCAACATCAAGAGTGCCGAACGCGCTGCCGCTGACGATCTGTTGGCAACCGAACTCGAAAAGGCACTCGATGCCCTGCCTGACGGCCAGCGCGTGATGCTCAAACTGTCAATCCCGTTTGAACCAGAAAGGTTCTCCAATTTGGTTCGTCATTCCAAAACCTTGCGGGTCGTTGCCTTGTCTGGCGGCTTCGCGCGTCCAGAGGCCTGCGTCGAACTCGCCAAGAACACTGGCATGATCGCGAGTTTCAGCCGCGCCTTGCTCGCCGACCTTCGGCACCAGATGACCGACGACGAATTCGATGCCGCGCTGGGCGGGGCTATCGATGAGATTTACGCCGCCTCGACGCACAAGGCCTGAGCGGCGGTGACCTTTGCCTATCATCGGGCAATTGCGCCGATGATGTGGGCAATTTTCGCGCTGTCTGTCGCCGAAGTGGCGGTCGTCCATCTCATGCTCGGATTCTGGTTTCCCCGCGCCGCGCTTGTGTTGACCGCGATGAGCCTCGTTTTCGTGGCGTGGCTTGGTTGGGCTATTGCGTCGTTCAAACGACTTCCGGTCGTGCTCGGCAAGCAGGCTCTGACAATGAGGGCCGGACGCATCAAATCGCTGGAAATCCCGCTTGCGTCGATCGAGGACATCATTGCCGAGCCATCGAGCCAGCAGATCAACGCGGCAGGCGTGCTCGATCTGGCGATTATCGCCCATGCCAATGTGTTGGTCACGCTGAAAATGCCGATGCCACGCGGCGGGTTTTTTGCGCGCAGGCCTGTCGTTGCGATTGCCCATCGTCTTGATGACCCTGCAGCGTTTATCGCCGTCATACGAAGTCAGATCGCCTGATTTCCGGCATTTTTCCTCAGTCGCTTCCTTGCAAGCGCGTTTTCCTTATAAGGACAGCATGACGAACCCCGACAATTCCACGGCGCCATCGGCGATTGACAGCCTCAAGCGCGAGGCGGCCTTGCCGTGTCAGCTCTACCTGATTTCTCCGCCCGCAATCGATGCTGGCTTTGCCGAAATATTGCGGGTTGCTGCCGATGGCGGGGCGATTGCGGCGTTTCAGCTACGGTTGAAGGGGATTGACGATCACGCCATCGCAAAATTGGCCGAACCGGTGCAGAAGCTGTGTGCCGATCTGGATATCTCCTTTCTGGTGAATGACAGCATTGCTATGGCGAAACGGCTTGGCGCGGACGGGGTGCATTTGGGGCAGTCCGATGGCGATCCGCGCGAGGCTCGCGACGTTTTGGGGCGTGACGCACAGATCGGCGTCACTTGTCACAACAGTCGCCACCTTGCGATGGAGGCGGGGGAGGCGGGTGCCGATTATGTGGCGTTCGGCGCGATGTTCCAAAGCGGAACCAAGGAAGCCAAACTATTCGCCGATACGGATATTGTCAACTGGTGGTCGCTGATTTCTCCTATACCGTGCGTTGCGATCGGCGGCATAACCCCAAACAATGTGCGCCCGGTGATCGAAGCCGGAGCAGATTTCATCGCAGTCAGCGGCGCGGTGTGGACTGCCTCCGAAGGACCGACCGAGGCAGTTCGCCGTTTCCATGCGCTGTTCGGACAACCCGCAGTCTAAGGACGCCAGCTTGCCGATCCGCGCCGTAAAGGCTAGGGCGCGCGCTTTCCCAGTCAGCGAGCGACATCCATGAAGATCAATGCGGT
>JANOQL010000531.1:0-2757 GCA_031414835.1 Sphingomonadales bacterium
TGCTTCACCCGAACCGATGCCGTGGTGCCGGGTGCTACTGTCAGGCGGGTCGATGTCACTGACCGCGTCTCGATCATCCGCGATGGCTTCGCAGGTGAAGCCTTCGACGCCATCATTTCGTGCATGGCCTCACGCACCGGGGTGCCCGCCGATGCCTGGGCGATCGACCATCGCGCGCACATCGAACTGCTAGCTGCAGCGCAAGGGGCAGGCGTCGCGCACTTCGTCCTGCTGTCTGCCATCTGCGTCCAGAAACCGCGCCTCGCGTTCCAGCGCGCAAAGCTGGCGTTCGAAGCCGCGCTGATCGCATCAGGGCTGCGCTATTCGATCGTGCGGCCAACCGCGTTCTTCAAATCCTTGTCAGGCCAGATCGACCGCGTCCGCCGCGGCAAGCCGTTCTTGCTATTCGGCGATGGCACGCTCACCGCCTGCAAACCGATCAGCGACGATGATCTGGCGGACTATTTAGCTGGGTGCCTGACCGAACAGATCCGATGGAACCAGATCCTCCCCATCGGCGGCCCCGGCCCCGCAATCACCCCGCGCGATCAGGGCGAAGCGCTGTTCAAGATGCTCGGGAAGTCGCCCAGGTTCCGCTCAGTGCCGGTCGGGATGCTCGACGCGATTGTCGGCGGCCTGTCGATCTTCGGCAAAATCGCGCCACCGCTCGCCAGAAAGGCCGAACTCGCGCGTATCGGCCGCTATTATGCGACCGAATCGATGCTGGTCCTCAATCCAGTGACAGGCCAATACGATGCCGAAGCAACGCCTCCGACGGGGACGCAAACGCTGTTCGACCACTACCGTGCGGTGATCGACGGAGGCGAGGTGGCTTGGCGTGGCGATCATAGTGTCTTCTGAGTCGGCGCGGTCTGATTGACTTTTTCCGAATGTCCGTCTATTTCACCTGTATTGGTCGATGGAGACGGACAAGATGTTCCCATCATATGTGGCAGGGTTCATGGATAGCGGTGGCAGGGTCGATCCCGGTCGCGTGGCCGATGTCTTCTTCATGTCGCGCGCGCAATTGGCGCACACCGTTGGCTTGCCCGCGACCTCGGTTGCCAAGGCGAGCCGCAGTGCCGCTCCCAAAACGCAGGCGCGGATGACCGAAATGCTCGAAATCCTCGGGCGCGTTCACGATTGGGCAGGCGGCGAAGCGCAGGCAATGGCATGGTATCGCTCCGAACCGATCCCCGCGCTGGGCAACCGCACGGCAGAAGCACTCGTGAAAACCGGACAGTCGGGCGCGGTGCGCGATTACCTCGATCATCTGGCGCTCGGCGGGTTTGCCTGATCCAGCCATTAGGTGGCAAGGTCGCGCGTATCGCGGCCATGATCCGCAATGGGCCTATGATCCCTATTCGGGTGAAGGCGCGCGGCTGAGTGGCGGGCGGTTCAATCGAAGGGGCAAAGCTGCACTCTATCTCGCCTGCGATATTGCGACGGTGATTGTCGAAGTGACCCAGTCGTTCGTCAGCCGCCTGCCGCCGATCCTGATCTGCGAATATGATGTCGATTGCGAACACATCGCCGACCTGACCGATGAGGATATTCGCCGCGATCTCGGCATCGATATGGCGGACCTTTCGGGTGCATGGCTCGAATATCAACGTGCAGGGCGGCTGGCCCCTTCACAGGCGGTTGCGACGTTTCTGAAAGCCGAAGGCTATGCCGGCATCATCGTGCGCAGCTTCGCAAGGCAGGCGACCGAGACCAACCACAACCTCGTGTTGTGGGACTGGGGACCGGAGCCGCCGCACCGGGTCAGCGTGTATGATCCTGACGGGAAGCTGCCAAGAACGCGCGCGTCCTGGGAGTAGGGATTGCGGGTTTCTGTCCAGAAACCCGGAATTCTCAGGTGTCCGTCCCGCTAAGTCCTTGGTGAAGATGGGATGCCCGGATATGTTTGAACTGAGGATTACGGTGGCAGGTGCGCATATTCCGAAATCGAGGACACAACAGGGCAGACTCTAGCCATCCCCCCCAATCTCCGGCATAGCCTCGCGTTCCTAATACACCGAAAGGAGCCCGCAGCGGGATCGCGTCACATGTCCGAGGAATTTTACCGCATCAAACGTCTGCCGCCGTACGTCATTGCCGAAGTCAATGCGATGCGAGCGACTGCGCGGGCGGCAGGCGAGGACATTATCGATCTTGGCATGGGCAATCCCGATTTACCGCCGCCCGATCATGTGATCGAGAAACTGGCCGAAGTCGCGCGCAATCCCAAGGCGCATGGCTATTCGGCGTCGAAGGGCATCCCAGGGCTTCGCAAGGCGCAGGCGGGATATTATGCGCGGCGGTTCGGGGTCGATCTCGATCCCGATACGGAAGTCGTCGTGACTTTGGGATCGAAGGTAGGCCTCGCCAATCTGGCGCAGGCGATCACCGCCCCTGGCGATGTCGTGCTCGCGCCCAATCCATCTTACCCGATCCACACCTTCGGCTTCATCATCGCAGGCGCCACGATCCGCAGCGTTCCGACAACCCCCGATGAAGCATATTTCGAGGCGCTCGAACGCGCAGTGAAGTTTACCGTGCCCAAGCCTTCGGTGCTGATCGTCAATTACCCGTCGAATCCGACTGCCGAGGTCGTCGATCTGGCGTTTTACGAACGCGTTGTGGCGTTTGCCAAGAAGCATGAGATCTGGGTGCTGTCCGATCTCGCTTATTCGGAGCTCTATTTCGATGGCTGTCCGACGCCGTCGATCCTGCAAGTGAAGGGCGGCCGCGATGTTGCGGTCGAGTTCACAT
>JANOQL010000532.1:0-2207 GCA_031414835.1 Sphingomonadales bacterium
CAAGCTCGACGACATAGAATCCAGGCTCGGCGAGCGGAATGCCGACAACCTCGAACTCCTTGCCCTTCCCAGGCAGTCCGAGCTTGACCGCCTGCCCCTTGCCCGCGAGCAGCGATGTGGTGCCGGTGTAATTGACCTGAACATCCTCACCCTTGATCGTTTCGGTGCGGGTATCATTATCATCGGCCTCATCGAGATCGCGGAGCCACTGCGCAATCTCTCCATCAGACGCATCGACGCGCAACCGGGCGCCACGCACGCCATCGATGCGCTGCGCCAGTTCAGGCTCGACCCCGCGCACGGTGACAGGGAGGAGGCCACCCTCCTTGGCCTCAAGAATACCAAAATCGGCAGCGAATTTCACAATCGGCGGCAGATCGTCGATCCGCACATCGAGCGGGAACCGCGCCGCGTTGGCGAGCCGCCGCCCGCTTTCATCGACCATGCCCACCGGCAAAATCACCCGCGCGGTGGCATTGGCAGGCATCGGCTTGGCGAAATCGAGATCGGCGACGAACGCAGCATTCTTGTCGCTATCCGAATAACTCGGCTTGATCACGGTGCCGTCGGGAAATGCCAGACGCACGTCGTCAGCGAACTTGCGCGGCACAGGGGCAGCAAAGCGCACCCGGACGGGGCGCAGCGGGTTGCAGCCGGCCTGCGGATTGACGCGGCTGCATTCGACGCGCGCTGTAAAATCCTTGCGCACGGTGAAATCGAAGCGATCATCCTTGCCCGCGATCCGCTTGTCAGCGCTTGCGATATTGCCGCCCCAGACAAGTGCGACATCGCGCCCGGGCGGCAGCGGTCGGCGGCACTTGACCGCGACAACCCGCGAATAAGCGGCAGCGCGATCCGCCGCCGATGACGGCACGCTCTGCGGCAAGCCCGCCTCTTCGAGGAAGTTGCGCACCGACCATTCCTCGGTACCAAGATCGGCGAGCAGCTTGGGTGCCGTCTCGACGGGCAGCACATCGAGCGCGATTTTCTCGCCAATGCCATCGACCGCGCAATATCCTGCCGCCGCGACCGAACTCCGCGTCGGAGCCACGTTGGCGGCAACGAGGAACACCTGATCTTCCTCGATCTGCCCGTCATAGGTCGCAGGCAGCACCGCGCGCGCCGATGGCCCGCCGGTATCGATCGTGAAATCGCCGCCGCCACCGGTGACCGCAACGCCGCGCGCCGAGGCCAGCCCCTTGCGCAACTTGGCCTCGCACGAAATCCCACCGGGGAGCGGCTTTGCAAATTCATGCACAAAAGTCTGCGGATCGACCCAGCGTCCGGTGCCTGCGACGGCACACTTCATCGTGATCGGCGGCGTTGCGCGCGGATCGCCGAGCGGCACCATGCTTTCCGAAAACCGGATCGTAAATCGATCGACCACGCCGCCAGCCCCACCTGCGCTTCCCGGCACCGCGAGGATCACCTGCGGCGGCGATTGGGTGTAAGCGATGATCGGCGTGGCGAGTGCAGCCAGTGCAGCGACAGCGACCCATGGTTTCCACTGCACGGCACATCTCCCCCAACGCGATTCTCTTTGAGGAGAGAGTGGCGCGGTTTGCGCTGCCGCACCAGTGGGTGAATTTGCAAAAGCGACGTTTCTGTGATCGCCAGTCCAAAAGGGTTTCACGCCAAGCCGCAAAGGCTGTGCGGCTGTCATCGACAGCGCCGCAGGCTGGATTGGCTTTGGCACAATGTAAGGCGCTTCGCACGGACGCCAGCCATATATTCAAAACCTTTGCGGCTTGGCGGCTTTGCGTGAACCAAACCCTATGTCAGCCGCGTAGGACATAAGGAATTTCACACAAAGTCACAAAGACACAAAAAGGATCGCCGCGAAATCGAGGCGCTTGGGCCACGATCCTTTGTGCCTTTGTGGCTCCGTGTGAGACATAACCCTGCGTCCGCTGCACAAGCCAATGCCGAATTGTCCTATACAACAGGGCATATCCTATTGACAGAATGGCAGGTTTCTGCCTATTAGCGCACCCATGTCGCGGGCCATCTTGTCCTGTGACAGGCCCGTTCTGGCGGGGCGCGCTGTGGCCTCACACAGTGCGTCCGGGTGCGTTGCGCAGGGGTGATCGACCCTGTGGATACTGCCCATCCCGCAACAGAACCGGATTGCGATTTGGGTCGGTGGGGTTTCACCCCACAGACTGCTGCCTGAAGGTTGTCGTGGTAACTGGCCATTCAGAGGCATC
>JANOQL010000533.1:0-2595 GCA_031414835.1 Sphingomonadales bacterium
CGATCTGGCATCGGTGGGCTATGCCGATGACAATCCGGTGCTCAAATCGCTCAACCTGCGGATCGATCCCGATGACCGGATGGCGCTGCTCGGCCGCAACGGCAATGGCAAGACGACGCTCGCGCGGCTGCTCGCGGCGCAACTCGCGCCGATGGAAGGCAGCGTCCACGCCTCGGGCAAGATGCGCGTGGGGTATTTCACGCAATATCAGGTCGAGGAACTCCACGGCGATGATACGCCGTTGCAGCACATGAGCCGCGCGATGGAGGGCAAGACTCCGGGCGTCGTCCGCGCGCAGCTGGGGCGGTTCGGCTTTGCGGGAGACAAGGCACTGACCGCGGTGAGCAAGCTGTCGGGCGGCGAACGCGCGCGGCTGGCGCTCGCGCTGATCACCCGCGATGCGCCGCATTTGCTGATCCTCGATGAACCGACCAACCATTTGGACGTCGATGCGCGCGAGGCGCTGGTGCAGGCGCTGAACGATTATGAAGGGGCGGTGATCCTGATCAGCCATGATCGCCACATGGTCGAACTCACCGCCGACCGGCTGGTGCTGGTCGAGGACAAGAAGGCAGTCGATTATGGCGGCAGTATCGAGGACTATATCGACGCGGTCCTCGGGCGCGGGCCATCGAAGGCCGAGGCCAAACCCAAATTCGTCAAGAATGATCGCAAGGCCGCCGCCAAGGCCCGCGAGGATGCGGCGGGATTGAAACGCGCGGCATCGGATGCAGAGGCAGAGAGCGCACGGCTGGCCGACCAATGCTCAGCGATCGACCGCGCGATGTTCGATCCCGCCGGGGCCGATCCGTTATTGGCCAAATTGCCAATGAGCGAATTGTCGCAACGCCGGGCAAAGGTGGCGGCGGACTTGGCGGCTGCGGAGGCGCGGTGGATGCAGGCTTGCGAGGCGTTGGAGGGGGTGGCGGCTTGAACTATCAGGGTGAATTTCAATGAGAACGGGGCTATTTGAAAAGCGTGATCGCTGAATTGGAATGGCTTGCATTTTTGCAGTAGGATCAGCGCCATGCTGCTACGAGACTACTGCCCAGCTAGGCAATTCACCAAGGTAGCGTAGTTCCTCCCGGAAAACTGGATCGAGAGCTTCAGGTAGAAGCTCGCGCAAAAGTGACCAGATGCGTGAATCTTGTTCAATCTGGATCGGATCAGCATGGCGTTCGATATGATCCCAAACCGAATCCTTAATTGATGCGCCAGTGGCTGTATTATTTATCAGAACTTTCAGTAAGTCGGTATAGTGCGCGAAATCACCATTATGGAGATATGTGTTGAGCATCGCTGATATACTGTTTTGTTTGCTCGCGTAGTTAATCACCTTCGCGTTTGCCGCTGAGGCAATCAAAGAAAAGCTTCCGGCAAGAAAAAGGCTTTTGCGTCGGTCGAGATGATGGATTGGCTTCGACCGATCCTGCCATGCTTTCAGCGTGTTGAACCACGGTCTGCGGAGTTCGGCTATCCAGTCAAAGCGTGGCTTAACTATGCGATCTTCATGATAAGGTAGTTTTGAAGGTGGAACTGTCAGACTGTCAAACCGAACCAATTTAGGCGGTTCAAGCCCACCATCGGCATTTCGTAGGAGGCAGGAGAGCACGAGGGTTTTCTAATTGCGTGATTCTGCAACTGCGGCCTTGTCGAGCACAAATGCGTTGCCCCGATGACGACGAATAACATCGACAAAGCTTTGCGATAGATCGGCAACCGTTTCAATGCCAAACAGCACCCAGAGCAGTGGTATGCCTTCGCGCTCATAGTGTTTGCATCTCGCAGAGATTTCGGTCTGGAACGTGTCCGACTTTTGGAATTCGACAGCAAATGGGCCGTAGCTTTCCCATTCAATATATGTGTCGGGGAAGCGACCGTGGTCATTTTCATTGGGCGGAAGATATCTTCCTACGGTGTGTTTTTTGTACCGGGGGTCGAGCGAAGCAAGTTCACCGACCAATTCGCACATTAACCGGTGGAATGGCGACTCTTGTTTCCCTTGGTATTGTGCCGCTCTTACCTCGTCCGGCTTGAGGTTTCGCCCTTGAAACCAAGGGCAATCCGGATTGCTGCCGGAATAGTGTTGGAATTGGGGGTGAGCGATACCGCGAAGTTTGGGAGCGCGGATGTACACGTGACTACCGCACTCGAGGCATTTGGCAACCAGACCATCTTTGCCGCTACGCTTGTCGCTGATTCGATCCCGCAGAATCCCCCAACTGTCTTCCGGCATCGCAATCAGTTCGCGCGCCGTAACCGGGCCAATGCGCTCGATGATAGCTTTCTCTATTACTCGTCGAGGTTCGAGGACCATCTTGCAAAATTATCATGTTGTCGGAACATAGCAAGAATTTCTTCGGGCGGGATTGGTTTAGCGCTCTCAAAAAAGTCAATCCGTCGTTTGCACCCGAACTGCCCCTTCTGGTTCCTTTCTGGGTCGTTTGTCGCACGACTTGCATTTCCCCCCATTCCCTGCCATATGATGGTGCAGCGCAGCATCGGGTGGTCCGGTGCCGGACCGCTGCCAGCGTGATTGGCCGCACTTCGCGGCACAGGCAGTCCCCCTAAGCGCCTTAGCCCAACGGCTTCCCA
>JANOQL010000534.1:0-8420 GCA_031414835.1 Sphingomonadales bacterium
GGCGCAGTCGATGGTTCGACGCGCATCGTGCCAGCCGGAAAGTCCATGATGATCCGCTGACCCTTTAACGAATCGATGCCCAGAAGCCCGTCTGCGCCCAGATGACGCATCGGCAGCGCCGCCGCGCGCACATTGCGCGAATTGACGTTCGAAAACGTCACGCTTTCGATCTTCACGATGTTGACATTGGCAGAGCCGCCCATCGCGTGAAGCCGTGCCTTGCCCGCTTCGGGAAGGCCGAGCCGTTCGGCAAGTTCAGCCGAAATTACTGTGCGATCGGCACCTGTATCGATGACGAAATCGAACGGTCCTTGCCCATTGACCATCACGGGAATGGTCAGCCGCTGCGCAAGATCGAGGCCGGTTGTGACGGTGTTTGTCACTGCCGGAAGAGCAGGAGGCGCAATCGTTTCAGCAAAGGCGATAGTCGGCGTCAGAGCAAGTAGCAGGGCGACGCAATTGCGCATGACAAATCCTCTCGATTGTTCTTTTCTGTTGCCAGCATTAGCACCTTCGCACCTACGCAGCCAGTGGTTGCCTTTTTGACGCATATGCGGCCATAGCGGACCGTGATTGAGCGAGGGGCCATGACTCACAGTTTCGATAAATCCCGGCTGCCAAGCCGCCATGTTTCCGTCGGGCCGGAGCGCGCGCCGCACCGCAGCTATTATTATGCGATGGGGCTGACGGCAGAAGAGATCGCGCGTCCGTTTGTCGGCGTCGTGTCTGCTGGCAACGACAGCGCGCCGTGCAACACAACGCTCGATGCGCAGGCCGATGTCTGCCGCGCAGGGGTGGAACAGGGTGGCGGGATGCCGCGGCGGTTCAATACGATCACCGTTACCGATGGCATTGCGATGGGGCATCAGGGGATGAAATCCTCGCTGGTCAGTCGCGAAGTGATTGCCGATTCGATCGAACTGTCGGTGCGTGGCCATTGTTACGACGCGCTTGTCGGCTTTGCCGGGTGCGACAAATCGCTCCCCGGAATGATGATGGCGATGCTGCGGCTCAATGTGCCGAGCATTTTTGTTTATGGCGGGTCGATCCTGCCGGGCCGCTACGCAGGGCGCGATATCACCGTGAAGGATATGTTCGAAGTGGTTGGTCGCTATTCGGCTGGTCAATGTCCGCTCGAAGAAGTCCACGACATGGAAAAGGTCGCGTGTCCGGGCCATGGCGCGTGCGGCGGGCAATATACCGCGAACACGATGGCGTGCGTCGGCGAAGCGATCGGGCTCTCACTGCCAAACAGCAACATGGTGCCCGCGCCGTATTCGTCGCGCGAACAGATTGCGCATGCTGCAGGTGTGCCGGTGATGGAGTTGCTCGCGAAGAATATCCGCCCGCGCGACATCTGCACGCGCGAAGCCTTTGAAAACGCGGCACGGATCGTGGCGGCAACGGGCGGATCGACCAATGGCGGGCTGCATCTGCCCGCGATGGCGCATGAAGCCGGGATCGATTTCGATCTGTTCGATGTGGCAGAGATTTTCAAGACGACGCCGTGGCTCGCCGATCTTCAGCCCGGCGGGCAATATGTCGCAAAGGACATGTACGAAGCGGGCGGCGTCTATATGCTGATGAAGACGATGCTTGCCGAAGGGCTGTTGCACGGCAACTGCCTGACCGTAACCGGGCGGACGCTCGGCGAAAATATCGATCAGGTGACGTGGAACCCCGATCAGAAAGTGATCTATCCGGCAACCGCGCCGATCACGCCAACGGGCGGCGTTGTCGGCCTGCGGGGTTCGCTTGCGCCCGATGGGGCCATCGTCAAAGTGGCGGGCCTCCATGAATTGCGTTTCGAAGGTCCGGCGCAGGTGTTCGATTGCGAAGAGGATTGTTTTGCAGCGGTTGAGGCGCGGCAGATCATCGAGGGGTCGGTGATCGTCATTCGCTATGAAGGTCCAAAGGGCGGCCCTGGGATGCGCGAGATGCTGTCGACGACAGCCGCGCTTTATGGGCAGGGGATGGGCGAAACGGTTGCGCTGATCACCGATGGCCGCTTTTCAGGCGCAACGCGCGGCTTCTGCATCGGCCATGTCGGGCCTGAGGCAGCCGAGGGTGGGCCGATCGCGCTCGTCGAAGATGGCGACATCATTGCCATCGATGCCGAAGCTGGCACGATCGATCTCAAGGTCGATGCCGATACGCTCGCCCGCCGCAAGACCGCTTGGCAGCCGCGCAGCCATGATTATCAATCGGGCGCGCTGTGGCGCTATGCGCAGAATGTCGGCCCCGCCTTTAAGGGTGCGGTTACCCATCCCGGTGCACAGGCAGAAACACATGTTTTCGCGGATATCTGAGGTATGAAATCGACCCCAAAATCCCCGCTCATCTCGAGCGAAGTCGAGAGACAGGTTCGAGCGATCGAAAACCTTTGCGTATGCGGAAACAACATCTCGGCTTCGCTCGATGCGGCCTCTCGACTTCGCTCGAGGTGAGCGGTTGAGGTTTGCGGTCTTTGGGGTTCTGGCTATGCTCGCCGCGTGCGGCGGGCCAGGAGGTGCCGACAGTCTTGAAGAGGCAGAAGCGCAGGCTGCGGCTTCGGGTGCTGAAGATGGCCGCATCGCGTGCGCGCTGGCGGGCAGCGAGGGTTTTTCGCAAAACTGCAGCATCGAACAATCGCAAGGCAGTGACGGCACAATCCTGACGATCCGTCACCCGGACGGCGGGTTTCGGCGACTGGCCATTGCCACCGACGGTCGCGGCGTGATCGCTGCCGACGGATCGGAAACGGCAGTTGTAACGACGCTTGCCGAAGGGTTGATCGAAGTGCAGCTGGGCGATGCGCGTTATCGTCTGCCCGCTACGGTGAAAGCCGCCAAATGAATCGGGTGTCAGGCGCTGTCGTGACAGCCGCACAGATGCGCGAGGCCGAAGGCCGGGCGATTGCAGCGGGTGCATCGGCTGATATCTTGATGGAACGCGCAGGCGCTGCGATCGCCGGAGCGGTGTGGCGCTTTGGCGGCGGACGCGAGACGCTGATCGTTTGCGGGCCGGGCAATAATGGCGGCGATGGCTATGTCACCGCTCGGCTGCTCGCCGCACGCGGTGTGGCAGTCCGTGTCGCGGCGCTCAGGCCTCCGCGCGCGCCTGCGGCGCTGGCGGCATCGAAGCTCTGGACAGGGCCGGTAGAAAGCCTGTCGGAAGCGGCGCCCGCGCCCGTGCTTGTCGATGCGCTGTTCGGCACCGGGCTGCTTCGCCCGCTTGAATTCGAAGCGGCTGACGCTCTTGGCAGGCTCAATGCGCATGCACAGTTTACGCTCGCGGTCGATATGCCAAGCGGCGTCGGCACCGATGACGGGCGCGACTTGGGGGCGGGGACTGTCGATTATACGGTTGCGCTCGGCGCTTTGAAGCCAGCGCATGTCTTGCAGCCATCCGCACGGTTATGCGGCCGGATCGCGGTGGCGGACATCGGTGTTGCTATAGCGGTGCCGACCGCAGTGCTCGATTGGCCGGTGCTGTCAGCCCCGGGGCCTGATTCGCACAAATATCGCCGCGGGATGGTCGCCATTGTAAAAGGCGCGATGCCGGGCGCTGCGATGCTCGCTGCCAAAGCGGCGATGCGCCTTGCAGGCTATGTCGTGCTGGCGGGCGGGGGAACGGGCGGCCCCGATGCCTTGGTGCAGCGCGACTGGATCGATGTTGCCTCGGACGCGCATGTCGGTGCGCTGCTGATCGGCCCGGGCCTCGGGCGCGGGGCCGATGCTAAAGACGCGTTTGAAAAGGCGCTCGGCAGCATCCATCCGCTTGTTCTCGATGCCGATGCGCTCCGCCTGCTCTCTGCCGAAAGCCTGGCGCAACTTGGCGAACGTGAAATGCCAACAATTTTGACTCCGCACGCAGGCGAATTCGCGCATCTGTTTGGCAATCTCACGGGCAGCAAGATCGATCGCGCCCGCGATGCTGCGGCGCAAACACGGACAACGATCATCTTCAAGGGCGCCGATACGGTGATTGCGACGCCCGATGGCCGTGTCTCCATCTCACCCGATGCTTCGGGATGGCTCGCCAGTGCAGGGACAGGCGATGTGCTGGCGGGAATGGTGGCAGGGCTGTTGTCAGGGGGCATGGCACCGTTCGATGCAGCAAAGGCGGCTGTCTGGCTGCATGGCGAAGCGGCGCGGAGAGCAGGTCCGGCACTGATTGCCGACGATCTGGCCCATCATCTTCCCGCTGCCATCGCGTCCTGCCAGTGATCGAGCCGATTGTCCGCCTCGCCGCGCGCGGGGACGGGGTGACTGCTGGCGGCACGTTCGTTGCAGGCACAGCCCCAAGTGATCTGATTGCCGCAGATGGCAGTATAACGCCGGGTCCGCACCGGCAAACGCCCCCTTGCCGCCATTTCGGGCGCTGTGGCGGGTGCCAGCTCCAGCACGTCGATGATGCCAGCTACGCAGATTTCGTCAGCCAGCGGATTATCAGCGCGCTGGCCGCACATCATCTCGAAGCCCCGATGCGGACGCCAATACTTTCGCCACCGCACAGCCGCCGCCGTGCCGCACTGCGCGCGACGCGACGAGGCCGGCAGGTCGTGCTGGGCTATGCCGAAGCGAAAAGCCACACACTGGTCGATCTTGCCGAATGCCCGGTGCTGGCGCCTGAAATCGTAGCGCTGATCAAGCCACTGCGCCAATTGCTCGGACACATTTTGCCCGACCGCAAGACGGGGACGATCCGCATGGCACTCGCCGATCAAGGGGTCGATCTGACGATATCGGGTGTCGAGGCCGAAGGGCTGGAAGCGGCAGAGGCGCTGGCGGCGTTCGGGGCGGCGAACGGCCTTGCGCGGCTGTCGGTCGATGAAGGCTTTGGCGTGATGGCGCGCTATGCGCCGCGGCCTGTGACAATCGATCTTGGGATTCCGGTCATGCTGCCCGATGGCGCCTTCCTTCAAGCGACGCGAGAGGGGGAGAAAGCGCTGATCGCGGCCGTGGAGGCAGCGCTCGACGGCACAATGGTGCGCGCCGACCTTTTCGCAGGCATCGGCACGTTCACATTCGCCATCGACGCGGCCTATGCAGCAGAGGGCGCACGCGATGCGGTCGCGGCACTCAAAGCAGCAGCAAATGCCAAATTGCGCACATTGGAGGTCGAACATCGCGATCTGTTTCGTCGCCCGCTGATGGCGGCAGAACTGGCGCGGTTCGATGGCGTGGTGATTGATCCGCCGCGTGCGGGCGCCAGGGAACAGATTGCCGAACTTGCGCAATCGAGCGTCGCGCAGATTGCTTATGTCAGTTGTAACCCGGCCACGTTCGCGCGCGATGCGGCGATGCTTGTCGCAGGCGGCTACGCGCTCGACTGGGTGCAGCCGGTCGGGCAATTTCTGTGGTCAACGCACGTCGAACTCGCCGCGCGATTCTCCCGGCGATGACGTGAAGCCGCTTGCGGGAAGCGGGCGCGTATGTCAGTTTTGTCCAATCCGAATGGCGGAGGGTTTCGGGGGATCGTAACTTGGCGGATGCAGGGCAAAGAGTCTGTCCCGGTGGGATTGAAGCGACGTGATCGCTTTGAGAGGTGCGCTGGGTAGGAGCGGGCTGAAGCGCAGGCTGGTTGCCTGTGCGAGGTTCGCGACGCCCCCAGCGCAGCTCTCAAAGCGACCGCCAAAGGCGGCGGGCCGCTTTTGCCGCGAGTCGTCGTCGCGGAGCCAAAGTCCCTTGGGGTCACGATGAATGACATCGCTCCCTCCTATCTCCTTGCCTCGCGGCAAAATCGACTCCGTCACGCGCCTCAATCCCACCGAGACAGACTCTAAGCCCGGCACGCATTACCGGGCGTTTCTGAGTTACAGTCACAAGGATGAAGCGCTTGCGGGCCAGATCCACCGGCGGCTGGAATCGTATCGCCTGCCGCGAAATCTGGTCGGCACCCAAGGTCCGCTTGGGCCGGTTCTGGCGAAACTTTCGCCCATTTTTCGCGATCGCGAGGAATTGAGCGCGGGCGAAAGCCTGTCGGACCGGATCAGGGCGGCGCTTCAGGTGTCCGATACGCTGATCGTGCTGTGTTCGCCCAACGCCAAGGCGAGCCATTGGGTCGCGCAGGAAATCCGGCTGTTCCGCGAACTCCACCCCGGCCGCCCGGTGCTCGCCGCGCTGATCGACGGCGAACCCGAAGAGGCGTTTCCTGGCCCGCTGACCGAAGGCGGGGCAGAGCCCGTCGCTCCCGATTTCCGTAAAGGTCGCGACGGGTTTCGGCTCGCACTGCTCAAGCTGATCGCAGGCGTCAGCGGCGTGCCGCTCGACGCGCTGGTGCAACGCGATGCCCAGCGGCAATTGCGCCGCGTGACGGCCATCACGGGGGGCGCGCTCGCCGCCGTCCTAGTCATGGCGCTGTTGCTGGTAACCGCGATTCGCAGCCAACGCGAAGCCGAACGCCAGCGCGCCGAAGCAGAAGGGCTCGTCGAATATATGCTCACCGACCTGCGCGATCGTTTGAAGGGAGTAGGCCGCCTCGATGTAATGGGCGCGGTAAACGAGCGCGCGATGCGATATTATGGCGAGCAGGGGGATTTGACGAGCCTTTCTGCGGAGAGCCTCGCGCGGCGTGCACGAATTCTGCATGCGATGGGCGAGGATGATGAAGCGAAGGGCAATCTGTCAGCGGCCCGTGCCAAATTCGCTGAAGCGCACCGGGCGACGGCCGCAGCGCTGGCGCGGTTCCCGCGCGATCCCGACATGATCTTCGCCCATGCGCAAAGCGAATTCTGGATGGGGGAGGTCGCTTGGCGACAGTATGATCGTCCCGTGACGACGCGGCATTGGCAAGGCTATTTGCGGCAGGCAAAGACGCTCCAAGCCGCCGAGCCGAACAGTCGTCGTGCCCTCCTCGAAATTGGCTACGCGTACGGCAATCTCTGCGATTTGAACCAGCACATGCGTTTCGACATGGCCGCAGCGAGAACGTCGTGCCTCGAATCAATCCGAATGGTGGAAGCTGCGTCGGCGGTTGAACCCACCAATGTCGAAGCGCGCAGAACGCTTGCTAATCGCTATGGCTGGATGGCCAACGTCCTCTCTGATGAGTGCGATGCCGCGTCGTCGTTGAAGTATCGCGTGAAAGAGCGGGCAGTTCTCGATGCGCTTCTTGCCGACGATCCGGCCAATGTTGTCCTCGTCACTAGGCTGATCTGGAATCTTCAGGGTAGCACCGGCGCGCTATCCTTCATGAACAACGACGCGGCAGCTTCAGAATCAGCGGCAGAATCGCGAAATCTCGCCAATTCTCTGCTCGCGCGTTCGGGCGAGCGATCCGACATCAGATCGTTGCTTCGACAGGCCGATGCGGCGCTGCGAGACATTCAAAGCAATGGGGCGCGAAACCTGTTTCCGTTGCGATGTGCATCGGGTGAGCGGGCAGGCTGAAGAAGGGGAGAAATAAAATGTTGATCCAGAAGACTCTGATAGGAATCGCGATTGTAGCGGGCTGTCTTCAATCTGCGGCGGCGGCGAAGCCTCCTTCAAGCTCGGCAGAGGCTGGGCACGACGTCCATTGGGGTGACCCCCCTAGCGGTACAGGCTTTACCGCCGGGCTGAATTACACCGCGCTAGTCTATATGCAGTTGCGCACCACGGCGAACAACGAATTATCGTGGAAAATCGAACATTCAATTTTCAAAACGCAGAATATTGTCGATGCAGCCACGCTCGACAAAAGAATGCAGAAAATTATCGACAGGCAGGGGCGGCGGTCGAACAACTGCAGCTGGAATCACAATGATGAGGCAGAATGCGGAATGAAAGCCGATTCGAAGCGTCCGAACAAACGCGCCTACCGTGACCTTCAAGACAATTTGTTCGTGAACCAGAATGTACGATATTATATCGTCATCGACAATGAAGGCGTCCGTTTTGACGAGGTCTGGCCGCTCATGTTTACGCAGTTCAGCGCCGGCGCACGGGCATTTGCCGACGATGCCGAATGGCTAGTTCCGGCCAACGGGGTGATGCGCAAGGCGAACGATGCTTATAAGAACGCCCGGATCGGTGGCGCATCGGGCGTGATGGGGGAGAATGTCGTTTACTTTGAGAATCTCAATCCCAACCCAACCGTTGACGCAAAATATTCGATGAACCTGAACTTGTGGATGGCAGTTGCAGGCTCAAAACACGAAATACCGGTTATAATTGATCCCGACACCGGCAATGGCAATAACCGTCCGCCTCCAGCGAACCCCTAAATGGCTACCACCACACCCCTTCCCCAAATCACCAGCCTCGCCCGGTCTGGCGCGCTTGACCGGGCGTGGGGGTTGTTTTGCGTGGGGGGGTATTTGTCTGCGTCGGGGGACGCGGCGGCGCTGGCTGTGAAAGGCCGGTTGCTCAAGGATCGCGCGCTGATTTCTTCGGGGGGCGAGCGCGCGATCCTTATGGGCGATGCGATTGCCGCCTATGCCGCCGCCGATGCCATCG
>JANOQL010000535.1:0-5364 GCA_031414835.1 Sphingomonadales bacterium
GTCAGCGTGGAATAGGCAACTGCGACTGCCGCAGGCGCAGCAGCAGGAGCCGCGGCAGGCGTTTCGGCTGTCGTCGTTTCTTCGGCCTTTTTCTCACCGCCGCCGCACGCTGCGAGCGTAAGCATCGCTGCCGAGGCGAAAATCAATCCCAATTTGTTATTCGAATTCTTCATTCTGCGTCCCTTCACTTACTCGGTTGAGCACTCCCTCAGCGCCGAGGATATACAGTGTTCGCTAAGCCCCGCAATGGCGCATTGACGCGCTTGATCGCCACTATCATGATGAAGAGGTCGCAAGGGTCGGATGCTGCCGCCCGCATGGGGAGGCCCGCATATTGACCAAGGCTCGGGAACATCTCTGGCGCTTCCATCCGGACCGGGATCGCCTGCTCGCCGAAACGCATGCGCGGCCGTTCACGCCGTTACGCGCACCGATGCTCGCCACGCGGATTGCCACGCTGGCAGGGCCGAGCGCGCCCGAAGACGATCGCGCCCATGTCACGCAACTCTGCACAGCGCTCGGGCGACGCCCTCCGGCGCCCGATGCCCGCTGGTTTGCGATCGATCTTGGAACATGGCGGCTGCGCTGGGAACGCCATACCGAATTTTCGACATGGACATTCTTCCGCGCGCCGCTGGGCACAAGCATCGCGCTCGAAACGGCGACTGCCGATGCCCCGCCTGAATGGCTCGATAGCCTCCCGGGCGAAGTGATCGTTGCAACCAACCTCGTGATCGTTGCGCGTGACAGCCCCGATACACCGGGGCTGATCGCCAAGCATGAGGCGGTGGGATCGACCTTGCTTAATGATTCGGCGCGGATGTTCACCGAACTGCGTGCCGATATGGACGGGATGACCAATTATCTGCTCGTCGTTTCGGGCAAGGATGAACAGCTGGCTGGCCGTCTTGCGTTGTCGCTTCTCGAAATCGAAACTTACCGGCTGATGGCGCTGCTCGCGTTTCCGCTGGCAGGTGAAGCGACCGGGTTGCTGAGCAAGATCGAAATCGAGGCGGGTGAGATTGCATCGCAGCTCGCAAGCCCTGCCGATGCCGACACCGACCGGGCGTTGCTCGCGCGACTTGCGATCCTTGCGGGTGAGGCCGAGACGTTGAGCGCGCGGACGAGTTTCCGCTTCGGCGCAGCGACCGCCTATCATCAGATCGTGCTCGACCGGATCGAGACGTTGCAGGAAGGGCGTATTGCCAGCCTCCAGACTCTCGATGAATTCATGGAGCGTCGTCTGGCGCCTGCCATGCGCACCTGCGACACTGTGTCGCGGCGCCAACATGCGGCCATCGAACGCATCGCGCGCACCGAACAGATGCTCAACACCCGCGTTGAAGTTGCAAGCGAGGCCACCAATGCGGCGCTGCTGCGGTCGATGGACCTGCGCGCAAAAGAGCAGCTCCAGTTGCAGCGCGCAGTCGAGGGCTTTTCGGTGTTCGCGATCGCCTATTACGCGGTCAGTCTGTTCGGCTATCTGTTCAAGGGGCTCGCAAAATCGGTGCCAGCGTTGAACGCCGATCTCGCGATGGCGATCCTTGCGCCCTTCGCGCTTGTAATCACGTGGTTTCTGGTGCGCCGGTTCGGGGCTTCGTTCAAAGACAATGGCTGAAAACAGGAGCAGGCGAGCGGTGCTGAAGGCAGGAGCCATACGCTCATGACATGGTCGAACTGGTCTGGCAGCATCTCTGCGACCGCCCCGGTGCTTCATCCGCAGAGCATCGACGAACTCGCCAACGCTGTGCGAACCGCAAAACAGGTGAGGCCGACAGGCGCGGGCCATTCGTTCATGCCGCTGTGCGCGTCCGATGATCTGATTGTCAGCCTCGACGCGCTTCCCGGTGAGATTGTGGTGAGCGACGATCGCCGGACCGCACTTGTGCCAGCAGGCCGCAGCATCCGGCAGCTGACCGCCGAACTTTACGATATGGGGCTGGCGCTTGCCAATCAGGGCGATGTCAATCCGCAGAGCATTGCAGGGTCGATGGCCACCGGCACGCACGGCACCGGCCGCGATCTTGGCAGCCTGTCGACCCTCGCACGCGGGTTTCGGCTGGTGGGTTCCGATGGCGAAAGCCGCTGGTGCGATGCGACCACGAACCCGGACCTGTTTGCGGCGCAACGCCTGTCGCTCGGCCTGTTCGGCATCGCAACCGAAGTCGAGATCGAAGTCGTTCCTTCCTATCACCTTGCCGAGCGGTTGCAGAAAATGCCGTTTGCCCAAGTCCGCGAAACCTTTGCCGCGCTCGAAGCCGAACATCGCCATGTCGAATTCTTCATGTTCCTGTATAGCGATGACGTGATCCTGAAAACGCTGACGCTGGCCGATCCTTGCGAAGCACCGCGATCGACAACCGATATGGAAGAAACCAGTTTCCGCCGGGTGCTCGACATTGGAAAAGCGCTGCCCTTTGCCATTCCGACATTGCAGAAATTGATCATGCGCGGCAGCTTCAACGCGCGCCGCGAAGGCCCGGCCTATGCGATCTTCCCGTCCGACCGGACCATCCGGTTCGAGGAGATGGAATATGAAGTGCCGCGAGAGGCAGGCTTCGATGCGCTTGCCGAAGCGGTGCGCCATATCCGCAAGAAACGGTTGCCGGTGGCGTTTCCATTCGAGTTTCGCGTGGTCGCAGGCGACGATATCTGGATGAGCCCGATGAACAACGGGCCGGCTGCGTCTGTATCGATGCACCAATATGCGAGGATGCCGTGGGGCCAAGTGTTCGGAGAGGTCGAGCCTGTCTTGCGGCAGTTCGGGGGGCGGCCGCACTGGGCCAAACGCCACACGCTGACGCGCGCCGATGTCGATGCGTTGTATCCGATGGCCGAGCGGTATCGCACCGTGCGGCGTGACGCCGACCGCCAAGGCAAATTCCTCAACCTGCATTTGGAGGCGCTGTTTTCCTGATGGACGATATTGCGCTTCACGCAGCCCTGATCGGAACCGCCAATTCGAGGGCGATGCTCAATACACCTGTCTTGGTTGTCGATCTCGACAGGCTCGATTCCAACATCGCTGCGATGCAATCGCGCGCCGATGTGGCGGGGATTGCGCTCCGCCCGCATGCCAAAACGCACAAGAGTATCGATATTGCGCGGCGTCAGATCGCGGCGGGCGCTGTCGGGGTGTGCTGCGCAAAAATCGGTGAGGCCGAAACGCTGGCCGATGGTCAAATCGGCGGCATCCTCATCACCTCGCCTGTTGCGGCCCCTGCGGCAATCGCGAGGCTGGCTGCGCTGGCAAAACGGTCGCAAGGGCTGATGGCGGTGGTCGATCACCCTGATGTGGCGGGGCGGATCGATGAGGCGCTCGCCCAGCACGGGGCACACCTCGACGTGCTGATCGATGTCGATCCCGGCATCCGTCGGACAGGCGTCGCGTCGGCAGCCGATGCCGTCGCGCTGGCAGATCGCATCGCCATGGCACCCTGCCTCAATCTGCGCGGCGTGCAGTTTTACTGCGGAATGCAGCAGCACATCGAACGCTATTCCGACCGGCGCACGGCGATTGCGGATCGCACCGTTTATCTGCAATCTGTGATCGCTGCGCTCCGCGATGCCGGACACACGATCAATATCGTCAGCGGGTCAGGCACCGGAACATACCATATCGATCTCGAACTCGGGGTGTTCACCGAATTGCAGGCTGGATCCTATGTTTTCATGGACCGCCAATATCTCGATTGCGATCTTACCGGCGATGGCCACACGCCGTTCGAACCGTCGCTTGCCGTCGATGCCCGGGTGGTCAGCGCCAATCACACAGGGCTTGTGACGATCGACGCCGGGTTCAAATCGCTCTCGACCGATGGCGGCACGGCAAGCGTGGTGCGCGGCGCGCCCGGCACCACAAAGTTCGCGTTCATGGGCGATGAACATGCGGCGCTGATCGGCGACGGCATCGAGACGCTTTTGAAACCCGGCGATCCGGTCAGCCTGACCGTCCCCCACTGCGATCCCACGGTCAATCTTTATGCGCACTATCACGTTGTGCAGGGAGACAGGCTGGTGGAAATCTGGCCCGTCAGTGCGCGGGGCTGTGCGCGTTAGACCCTGCAATCGCTAAAGGGCTGTGGCGGAGACGGCGAGATTCGAACTCGCGGTGGCGGTTACCCGCCACGACGGTTTAGCAAACCGTTGGTTTCAGCCACTCACCCACGTCTCCGCAACGCAGTCGATTTGTCAGGCCGGGGGCGGCTATAGCGGCGGGTATCGGGGCGATCAACCTCCGATCCCGAATGGCGCCTTCACGGCCCGGCGCGGATTGGACTCGGTTGGCCGCGCGGGGGATTGCCAGCCGATGCTTTGGCGATTCTCGTCCCAAGATGCGCCAGTTCGCGCCGGAGGGACATGATGAAACAGTTCGCTAACCGCATGATGCTGGCAATGGGGCTTGCCGCACTGATGGTGCAGCCGCTCAGCGCGCAAGTTCGCAGCGTGGATCCCGATGCGGCACTGGCTGCGGACGATGTGCCGGGTTCGGTGCCACCTGTTACCGCGACTGGATCGATGCCGGTCGATCCGGGCACAGGGCCAAACGATGTTGCGACCGGGCCTGTTGCCGGTCCTGACGCCACCACCGCTGCGGTTTCAGGAGCGCCGACTGCGACTTATCGCAGGGACGATGTGATCGGTGCCGCCGAAGGCGTGTTCGGCAAAGGCGCGCAGGGGCTGGCCGAAATCGTCGAGAAAATTCTGAAAGACCAGGGCGAACCCAACGCCTATATTGCCGGGCGCGAAGCCTCTGCGGCGCTTGTTGTCGGCTTGCGCTATGGGTCGGGCACATTGTCGCACAGCGTCGAAGGGCAGCGGCCTGTGTACTGGACCGGGCCGTCTGTCGGGTTCGATGTCGGCGGTGATGCCACCAAGACGTTCGTGCTCGTCTATAATCTCTATGACAGTCAGGATCTGTATCGCCGCTACCCTCAGGTCGAAGGCCGCGCGTATTTCGTCGGTGGATTTTCGGCGACCTATATGCGCCGCGGCGATATCGCCATCATCCCGATCCGCCTTGGTGTCGGCGTGCGGTTGGGCGCGAATATCGGCTATATGAAGTTCAGCGAAAAGAGCCGCTGGCTGCCATTCTAAGGGGGGGTGGTTTCACCAGAAAGGATGAGGAGCCAAAGGATGCGCGCTTTGTCCTCGCACCACAGCGGGGCTGGCGCAGTTTCGCTTTCACGCAGAGGCGCAGTGACCGCAGGCTGAGTCAGCAAAAAGAGGTTCGCGCAGAGCCGCAGAGTTCGCAAAGCGCGCAGAGGCAGTCGAGACTATTCATGCGGAGGCGCGGAGGCGCGGAGAAGGCTTTGGGACAGCCAGAGGCTGGCCCCTCCCCAAATCTTTGCGCCCTCTGCGAAC
>JANOQL010000536.1:0-1710 GCA_031414835.1 Sphingomonadales bacterium
CTTCGAAGCCTGCGACGTTGGCTTTCATCCATTCGGCCAGCCGACCCTCATCGATGGCATCGCCGCCTTCGGGCTTTACGGTGCCCGAAAACATCGTCTGGGCATCGAGTGCGCCGGTGGTTGTCATTGCCGAATCCTCACTGGTCGAACACGATCACGCTGCGTGCGGCGTCGCCCTTTTTCATCGTGTCGAACCCTTCATTGACCTGTTCGAGGCTGATCCGTTCGGCCACCAGCGTATCGAGATCGAGCAGCCCGCGCAGATAAAAATCGACAAGCCGCGGCATATCGACAGGGAAGCGGTTGCCGCCCATGATCGCGCCTTGCAGCCGCTTGCCCGAGAGCAAATCCATCGCCGACAAGCCGACCGAATGCTGCAATGGCATCATCCCGAGGATCGTTGCCGTCCCGCCGCGCTTCAGCGATTTGACCGCGAGTTCGCCCGCCGCCGGACGCCCGACAGCTTCGATCGCGTGATCGACGCCGCCCTTGGTCATCTCAAGGATTTCGGCAGCCGCCCCCGGCGATGCCGCATCGACAACATCGGTCGCGCCCATCTTCATTGCGAGCGCGCGCTTTTCGGGGATCGGGTCAGCCGCGATGATCCGGCCAGCGCCTGCGATCTTCGCTGCATTGATCGTGGCAAGGCCAACGCCGCCACAGCCGATCACCGCCACAGTCTCTCCCGGCACGACCTTGCACGCATTGAAGATCGTTCCAGCGCCCGTCGTGACCGCACAACCGATCACGGCGGCGCGATCCAGTGGCATATCAGGATCGATCCGCGTGCAGGCGTGTTCGTGGATCAGCATCTGTTCGGCAAACGCCGACAGGTTGAGCATCTGGTTTACAGGCGAACCATCGGCCCGCGAAATCCGCGATTCGGCCCCCGCTGCGCGCCGTGTGTCGCCACCAAGGCAAAGCGACATCCGCCCCGTTACGCAAAACTCGCAATGGCCGCAGAAGGCGCTGAGGCATGTCACGACCGCATCGCCCACGGCAACCGTGCGCACTTCGCTGCCGACCATTTCGACAATGCCCGCCGCTTCATGACCCGGAACCGCAGGCAGCGGATGCGGATATGCGCCATCGATGAAATGCAGGTCCGAATGGCAGAGGCCGCAAGCGGCGGTGCGGATCAGCACCTCATGCGGCCCGGGCTTCGAGATCGAGAGCGTCTCAATCTCGAGGCGTTTGCCCGGCTCAGTTAAAACGGCGGCTTTCATTTACTTTTGCCCTTCACTTTCTTCTTGCGCGGCTTTGGCAGCTTAGATTTGGCAATCGCAACTCGATGCTTCTCTGCGGCAATTTGATCGTCTGTTAGCAGGAAGAATGCTTTTCCGGCAGCTACGCTTCCACCCTTGCCTCGACTCGGCTTCACAAACCCTACGGCAGCATGAAGCAGTGAGTGGCCGCCAAGATAGTTGCCCTTGCTCACCTCGTTAACGCGTTGCCGCCATATCGCCTGACGACATCGAATTATGGCCCTTCATCCCGCCATATTTGCCCAGCTCAAGCCGGGCAATGGCACGCGAGTGGACTTCATCGGGGCCATCGGCGAGACGCAACGTCCGCTGATGCGCATAGGCCGAGGCCAGCCCGAAATCTTCGGACACGCCGCCGCCGCCATGCGCCTGGATGGCATCGTCGATGATCTGCAACGCCATGTTGGGCGCCTGCACCTTGATCATCGCGATTTCGCACGCCGCC
>JANOQL010000537.1:0-6149 GCA_031414835.1 Sphingomonadales bacterium
GAAAGGGGCGATTGAATCGCTCAGACACGATTTGAGTGGTCTGCGCACGGGGCGCGCGAATACGTCGCTGCTCGATCCTGTCACGGTCGATGTATACGGCGCGAATATGCCGCTCAATCAGATTGCAACCGTTTCGGCTCCAGAACCGCGGATGCTGTCGGTGCAGGTGTGGGACAAGTCGAACGTGACGCCCGTTGAAAAGGCAATCCGGGCAGCAGGTCTGGGCATCAACCCGATCACCGACGGCCAGAACATTCGCTTGCCGATTCCCGAAATGACCGAGGAACGCCGCAAGGAACTCGTCAAATTGGCGCACAGCTATACCGAAAAGGCCAAGATCGCGGTCCGCAACGTCCGCCGGGATGGCAATGACGCGTTGAAAGCTGATGAAAAGAAAAAGGATATCAGTGAGGATGATCGCAAGCGTTCGGAAACCGAGGTCCAGAAGTTAACCGATGCAACGATCGGCGAAATCGATTCAGGGCTTGCTGCCAAGGAAAAGGAAATCCTCGGCAAGTGACGGCAGGTCTTCCCGCCAGTGGCGGGGGGGGGGCAACCGCCATCCCCCGACACGTCGCCATCATCATGGATGGGAATGGCCGCTGGGCGAAAAAGCGGTTGCTGCCGCGCATTGCAGGGCACCGCAAAGGCATTGAAGCTGCACGGACGACGTTGGAAGCCGCTGGCAATCTCGGGATCGAGGTGCTGACGCTCTACGCGTTTTCGACCGAGAACTGGCGTCGTCCCGAAGAGGAAGTCAGCGATCTCATGGGGTTGCTGAGGCATTTCATCCGCAACGATCTCGATGAACTGGCGGCCAACGGCGTGCGGCTGCGGATCATCGGCAATTATTCGGTTTTGTCGCCCGATATTGTGTCGATGATCGACGATGCCGTTGCGCGCACGGCAACCAATAAGCAGATTACGCTCGTTGTCGCGCTCAACTATGGCGCGCAAGCTGAAATCGTGGGTGCCGTCCGCTTGCTTGCTGGGCAGGTTGCCAGCGGCGCGCTAATGCCGGACGATATCGAGCCTGCCCATATTGAGGCGTTACTCGACACAAGCGACCTTCCACCGCCCGATCTATTCATCCGGACATCGGGTGAATACCGGCTGTCGAACTTCTTGTTGTGGCAGCTGGCCTATTCCGAATTGCTTTTCGTCGATACGCTCTGGCCTGACTTCGGGGCCGCAGAATTGGCATCGGCGGTCGAACAATTTGGCGGACGGGAGCGCCGGTTTGGCGGGCTCTGACATGGCTTTCCGGCAATCCGAGCTGGTCCAGCGCATCGTGATCGGCGTGCTGCTGATTGCGTTCGCGATCGGAGACATCTGGCTTGGCGGCATCTGGTTCTGGATGCTGGCAACAGGGGTCGGTCTGCTCATGCTGTCTGAATTTGCGCCGTTGGTCGGTGCAACCGAGAAAGAGCGCAAGTTGACGCTCTACGCGTTATGTATCCCACTTGGCGTTGTTGCACCGATAGCGGCGGGCATGAGTTTCATGGCGCTGGGCGCGCTGATCGGCATGGCGACGGCGATTTTCATTACTACAAGGCGTGCTGCGCTTGCTGCAGGACTTTTATATGTCGGCGTTCCTGTTTTCAGCCTGTTGTGGCTTCGTGACATTCCTGGCGACGGGTTGATGCTCGCGCTGTGGGCGTTGGGTGTGGTCTGGGCGACCGATATTGGAGCTTATTTCGCTGGGCGCGGTATCGGCGGCCCCAAGATTGCGCCGTCGATCAGCCCGAGCAAAACATGGGCTGGATTGGGCGGAGGCGTGATGCTTTCGATGCTATTGGGCTGGGCGATGAACCGCTGGGCCGGATTGCCCGCAGAGCTTGCCTTGGCAAGCGGTGGTCTCGCCGTCGTGGCGCAGGTGGGAGACTTTTTCGAAAGCTGGCTCAAGCGACGCGCAGGGGTCAAGGATAGCGGCACGTTGCTACCGGGCCATGGCGGGGTGCTCGACAGGCTGGACGGCGTCGTAACCGCCGCACCCGTGGCAGTTTTGCTTGCTGCAATCGCAGGGTACGCCTGATGCGCAAACGCGTCACGATCCTTGGCGCTACAGGCTCGATCGGGACGTCGACGCTCGATTTGATCAACCGCGATCCTGACCGGTTCGAAATTATCGCTCTGACCGCGCATTCGGATGTCGAAGGGCTGGCAGCGGCCGCGCGTCTTTCGAAGGCGCAACACGCAGTTATCGGCCGCAAAGATCTGTTCGAACCGCTCAAACGGGCGTTGGCGGGAACAGGCATATCGGTGGCGGCCGGGGGAGAGGCTGTTTGTGCCGCAGCCCGTGAGCCGACCGACTGGACGATGGCGGCGATTGTGGGTTGCGCCGGGCTTGCGCCGACCATTGCCGCGATTGAGGGGGGTGCCACGGTCGCACTCGCAAACAAGGAAGCGCTCGTTTCGGCGGGCGATCTGTTGTTGGCGACTGCGCGCGATTCCGGCGCAACGCTGCTGCCAACCGATTCCGAACATAACGCAATCTTCCAATGCCTCGATGGTTCCGCACCGGCAGGCGTGCGTCGCATCATCCTCACTGCCAGCGGCGGACCGTTTCGCAGCTGCAGTGCCGCAGAGATCGACGCTGCGACGCCAGAACAGGCGCTGAAGCACCCTAACTGGTCGATGGGGGCGAAGATCACGATCGATTCTGCAACGCTGTTCAACAAAGGTCTCGAACTGATCGAGGCGAGTTATTTGTTCGATATGCCATCGGCCAGGCTCGACATACTGGTGCACCCCCAATCGGTGATCCATTCGATGGTCGAATATCTCGACGGATCGGTGCTGGCGCAGATGGGGGCACCCGACATGCGTACGCCGATCGCCCACTGCCTTGCTTGGCCTGAGCGGATGGAAACACCGGTTGCGCGGCTCGATCTTGCTGCGATTGGGAAGCTCGAGTTCGAGGCACCCGATGCCGATCGGTTCCCGGCTTTACGGCTCTGTCGGGACGCGCTTGAGGCAGGCACGCCTGCGCCTGCAATCCTCAATGCGGCGAACGAGATGGCAGTGGCCGCGTTCCTTGACCGCCGCATCGCGTTTGGCGAGATTGCGCGAATTGTCGAAGCCGTCCTCAGCCGCTATTCACCGAACGCGCCGAACGATATTGCCGGTGTCCTTGCTATCGATGCCGAAGCGCGTGCTTTGGCCGCCGAGGCTCTTGAAAAGGTTGTTGCATGATCGAAACTCCCGGTTTTTTCTGGAGCGTTGCATTTTTCCTGCTGGCCATTGGCCCGCTCGTGTTCCTGCACGAAATGGGGCATTATTGGGTAGGGCGCTGGTGCGGGGTGAAGGCAGAAGCGTTCTCGATCGGTTTCGGACAGGAAGTGTTCGGCTGGACCGACAAGCGCGGCACACGGTGGAAAGTCGGCTGGGTGCCGCTTGGCGGCTATGTGCGCTTTGCAGGCGATATGAGCGCTGCCGGGCAAACCGATCCTGACTGGATCAAGCTGCCCGAGGCGCAAAAGCGGGTGACGTTCCAGTCAAAGCCGTTGTGGCAGCGCGCGGCCATTGTCGCCGGGGGGCCGGTTGCCAATTTCCTTGTGGCGATCGGCATCTTTGTCGCGCTTTTTGCGTGGTATGGGGTGCCGCAGACGCCCGCCGTCGTGGGGGCGGTGAAACAGGGTTCGGCAGCCGAAGCCGCCGGATTTCAGCCCGGTGATCGTATCGTCTCGATCAACGGACGCGACGTGACGTGGTTTTCCGATATGGCATCTTACATCGAACTTCGTCCGGGTGAGGCTTTGTCGTTCAACGTGGTTCGCAGCGGCCGAGAAATGGACGTCATCGCTGCGCCCAAGATTGATGAAACGGTGGATCGGTTCGGCAACAAGGGGCGTCGGGGGTTGATGGGATTTGCCAGCAAAGCGCCCGTCTATGCAAAGCTGCCGTGGTATAATTTGCCGGGGGCTGCAATCCGCCAGACCTTCGTGACCACGCGCGCGATGGCAGATGGCGTCGGTCAATTGATCATGGGCACGCGTTCGATCAAGGATATGGGCGGTCCGATCATGATCGCGAAGTTTTCGGGGCAGACTGCGGCGCTGGGTTTTGCGGCTTTTCTAGGGTTCATGGCGCTGATTTCGATTAACCTTGGATTCATCAACCTGTTGCCAATCCCCATGCTCGATGGCGGTCATCTGGTATTCTACGCAATCGAGGGTGTGATCCGCAGGCCAGTGCCGATCCTCGTGCAGGAATGGGCATTTCGCGGGGGTTTTTTTGCGCTGATGGTTTTGATGCTGTTTGTCACGTTTAACGATCTGGGGTCGATTGGCGTTTGGAACAGGCTGACGGGCCTCATCGGTTGACATATCGGGATAGGCACGCCACCGGCTGCCGCCATATTGAGAAGGGCGTAGCACGCGTGAAATCAGTGACTTCGGATACCGCAAAACGCATGTCGCGTGCGGGTTGGCTGCTTGCTTCGGTAGCAGTTTTCGTGCCTGCGATTGCCACGGCCCAGGCACCGGCGGTGGTATCAACCGTGCCGGTTGCGCCGCCTTCGGTTGGCGGCGGGATCGTCAAGGCGATCAACGTGACAGGCGCACAGCGGCTCGAGGCCGATACCGTTCGATCCTACATCCAGCTGCGCGCAGGTGGTCGGTATACGACAGAGTCTCTCGATCAGGCGATCCGTGACTTGTTCGAGACAGAGCTGTTTCAGGATGTGCAAATCCGCGACAACAATGGTGAACTCACGGTTGAAATTCGCGAAAATCCAGTGATCAACCGGGTAATCCTTGAAGGCAACAAACGCCTGAAGGAAGACAAGATCACCAAGGAAATCAAACTTGCGCCGCGCCAGATTTTCAGCCGCTCGAAAGTGCGCGCCGATGTTGCCCGCATCGTTGAGCTCTACAGGCGGCAGGGGCGGTTCGCGGCGGTGGTCGATCCCAAGATGGTTCAACTCGATCAGAACCGTGTCGATGTTGTCTTCGAAATCAGCGAAGGGCCGAAATCGAAGGTCCGCCAGATCAACATCATCGGCAACGATCAGTTCAAAGACGGCAAGCTGCGCGGCGAAATGGCAACGAAGCAATCGCGCTTCTATCGCTTTTTCAGCTCTGGCGACAGTTACGATCCAGACAAGCTGGCGTTCGACCAGGCCAAGCTGCGCCAATTCTATCTGACGCAAGGCTATGCCGATTTCCGTGTGGTTTCGGCGGTGGCCGAACTGACGCCCGACAAGCGCGATTTCATCGTGACATATGTCGTTGAAGAAGGTGACCGTTACAAATTTGGCGACATTGCCGTTGAAAGCGATCTTCGCGATTACAAGCCCGTGGTCGACCGCCTTCCGATGAAGAAGGGCGAGTTTTACAACGCCAAACTGGTCGAGGACACCATCGAGAGCCTGACTGAGGCTGCCGGTCTGTTCGGTTATGCCTTTGCCGAAGTGAACCCAGATTACGTCCGCGATAAAGAAACGCTGACGATGGGCATCACGATGCGCATCGCCGATGCCCCGCGCGTGTATGTCGAACGGATCGACATCAACGGCAATACGCTGACGCAAGACAAGGTGGTCCGCCGCGAATTCCGCCTCGCCGAAGGCGATGCGTTCAACAGCATCCAGGTCAAGCGATCGGCAGACCGGATCAAATCATTGGGATTCTTCCAGGAGAATCTGGAGATCGAGCAGAAACCGGGTTCGGCGCCTGACCGGATCATCCTCGAAGCCAATGTCGAAGAAAAATCGACCGGCGAACTCCAGTTGTCGGCGGGGTTTTCGTCGCTCGAACGGTTTATCGTCAACGCATCGATCCGCCAGCGCAATTTCCGCGGCAAAGGGCAGGAACTGCGCGCGAGTGTCAATTATTCGCAATTCTCGCGGTCTGTTGAGCTTGGCTTTACCGAGCCTTATTTTCTCGATCGCAACATTGCGCTTGGCGGCGATATTTTCCGCCGCGATCTCAGCAGCTTCAATTTCGTCAACAACAGCCGGAATACGACATATAGCCAGGTTACGACCGGATTTCAGATCCGCACCGGCATTCCGATCACTGAATTCTGGTCGGTCGCGGGGCGCTATGGGCTGAGCTATGACGATGTTGGTCTCGATCGTTCGCGCTTTTTCAACAATGGCGTGTGCGAACCGCTGCTCGCCGGACGGTTCCTGTGCGATGCCATCG
>JANOQL010000538.1:0-7205 GCA_031414835.1 Sphingomonadales bacterium
ACCATGAACGACAGCGCTAACGACCAGTTTGCTGCCGGGGACTGACGCAGACAAGAAAGCAGCGCAACGGCACCAAGAAGGCAGACATCAGCTCAAATTCCGGTCCTTAGGGGGGCATTGGCGCGCGATTTCGTAGGAACAGTGATGATAAACCTAGCCGCTTCCAACAATAAATCGCGTCGATTTGCTTACGGCAAAAATCAGCGTTGTGCGGCTGAGCTGCTAGGAATGCCAATAACATACTGTGTTAAAAGAGAAAAATGGCGCACCCGACACGATTCGAACGTGTGGCCTCTGCCTTCGGAGGGCAGCGCTCTATCCAGCTGAGCTACGGGTGCGTTGATGTGTCATTAGCAAACGCCGGGGCGGAATGTCACGCAGCTTTTGATGTGCGATCAACTGGTGCGTGGTTTGCGGTCGATCTCGACGGGTTCGAACTTGCCGAGGCCGCAGCTTGGCCCACCTTCGAGGCCACCACCACCGCCGGTCCGCAAAACCGTGATGATGTCTTGCGAGCAGAGCTGACTGAGCGATGTTTTGTAGCTAAAACGCTCCTCGAACCCGAGCGAGGGACAATCGAGCGGCAGCGTGTTGCGATACCATTTTTTGCCTGTGACGCGAAAATCGATGACGCGATCATTGCGAACCCGGCTTTCGCGAATCTGGGTCAGCGGGATGCACGACACCGGTTTGCCGGTCGAGCGGGCCGCAGGCACTTCATCCTTGCCGGGTTTGGCGATGCCGGCGCTTCCTGCGGTGAGCAGCGATAGCGCGGTCACGCTCGCAGTCACGATGGCGAGATTACGCATGGAAGCCTCCTTGATTTTCAGTTCCCGAAGTGTTGCGCGGTGAAGCTGTCTTGGGCCTGAACGAACACAGATCGACAATGGGGCAACGCCAGCAATCTGGCGTGCGCGCTTTGCACACATAACGTCCGTGAAGGATCAGCCAATGATGCGCACCAAGCCGAAACGGCTGCGGAACGCGCTTTTCAAGTTTGATTTCGACGGCAAGCGGTGTTTTACCGCGCGCTAGCCCGGTACGATTACCAACCCGGAAAATATGGGTATCGACCGCGAAAGTTTCTGCGCCGAATGCGGTGTTCATCACGACGTTGGCAGTTTTCCGCCCAACGCCGGGCAACGCTTCGAGCGCATCGCGATCTGCAGGGACCTGCCCGCCATGTTCGCGGACGAGGATTTCAGAAAGCGCGATCACGTTTTTTGCCTTGGCGTTGAACAAGCCGATGGTTTTGATATGCCCTTTCAGCGCAGCTTCCCCGAGCGCCACCATCTGTTCTGGCGTCTTGGCGTCAGTAAACAGCAATCGTGTCGCTTTATTGACACCAACATCGGTCGATTGCGCCGACATGACGACGGCGACGAGAAGCTGATAGACATTGCCATAGGCAAGCTCGGTTTCGGGCGACGGATTGGCTTCTGCGAGCCGCCGGAACATTTCAAAAATCTGGTGTTTGGTCACCGTTCGACCGTGCCGTGAAGCGGGGCAGGGCGCAAGCGGCTTGACTTTGGCGTGTGCTTCGGGTGTAGGCGCGCTTCGCTTGGGCGGGGCAATGGTGCTTCGCCCGGTTTGGGGATCCCCGGTTTTCCGGACGGCCCCAGAACGAACAAAGGAAAGACCGATGCGCCATCGCATGGGCGGCCGCAAGCTCAGCCGCACTTCTTCACACCGTACCGCAATGTTCCGCAACATGGCCGCTGCGCTGATCAAGCACGAACAGATCACGACGACGCTCGCCAAGGCGAAGGAACTGCGCCCCTACACCGAAAAGCTGGTGACGCTGGCCAAGCGCGGCGGCCTTTCGAACCGTCGTCTGGCGCACGCGCGGTTGCTCGACGATGCCCAGTTGGTCAAGCTGTTCGACGTGCTGGCCGAACGTTATGCGACCCGCAGTGGCGGTTACACCCGGATCGTCAAGGCGGGCATTCGTGCATCTGACGCCGTCCCGATTGCAATCATCGAATTTGTTGATCGTGACGAAAGCGCCAAGGGCCAGGATTCAGGACCGGTGATGGGTGACGACGGCGACGAATAATCGCTGATCCAGCACAAACAAATGAGCCGCCGACGAACGTCAGGCGGCTTTTTTGTGTCTGGGAGGATTTCGCTGCTGGCTCCCCGAGTAGGATTCGAACCTACGGCCAAGTGATTAACAGTCACCTACTCTACCGCTGAGCTATCGGGGAACGAAGCAGCGCAGCGTGACTTAGCAGTGTCGATCCGAATTGCAACCCGCGCTCAAACTGCGAACTGCTCCATCGTGATCCGATCGTCGAGCGCATGTTCGGGATCGAACATCAGCGTCAGGGTTGCGTCCTTATCGATCACCACATTCACCGTGCTGACGTCGCGCACTTCGGTTTGATCGGCAACGGCGCTCACGGGGCGTTTTTCGGCATCGAGCACGCGAAACTGCACACGCGCACGTTCGGGCACAACGGCACCGCGCCAGCGACGCGGGCGGAAGGGGCTGATTGGCGTCATGGCCAACATCGCCGAATCAAGCGGCAGGATCGGGCCTTGGGCGGACAGATTATACGCGGTCGATCCGGCAGGTGTGGCCAGCAGAATGCCATCGCCGACCAGTTCCTCGATGACGACGCGCTCGTTCAAAGACACTTCGATCTTTGCGGTCTGTCGTGTTTCTCGGAGCAGCGAGACTTCGTTGATCGCAGGGAGCAAGACTGTGCGTCCGGTTATCGTTTTGGCCTCCATCCGCAACGGATTGACCGTAAAACGCTTTGCCGCCGCAAGTCTCGCATCGAGATCGTCTTCGCGCCATTCGTTCATCAAAAAGCCGACTGTGCCAAGGTTCATGCCGAATACAGGCAGGATGGTTTTGGTTTCGAGCATCTGGTGGAGCACCTGCAGCATGAAGCCATCGCCACCCAGCGCGACCACCACATCGGCATCGGCCAGACCCACCCAGCCGCCGCTGGCAAGATAGGTGCCTGCTGCAATCTGGGCCTCTTCGGTTGGCGATGCGAGCAATGCCCGTTTCAAATGTGTCACCCGCCGGTGGCATTCATGTGCCGCTGCGTTGCAGGGGTTGCAATCTGGAAATCGTGGCGCTGCGGTTTTTGGCGCATCGCAGTCGCGACGGCATCGTCGAGCGCGCTGTCCAAACCCGAACGCAACGCTGCGCGCAGGTCGACATGATCCTCATGGCCAAGGCACATATACAGCTGCCCCGATGCTGACACGCGGATGCGGTTGCAGCTGTCGCAGAAATTGCGGGTCAGCGGTGAAATAAGCCCGAGCCTGGTGCCGAATGCGGGCAGGTGCATGTATCGCGCTGGTCCGCCGGTGCGGTGCGTGCTGGCGACGAGATCGAATTGCTCTGTCAGGCTGTCGGTCACAGCGGTCAGTGGCAAAAACCGGTCTTCGCGATCGTCGACCGCGCCCAGCGGCATCGTTTCAATCAGCGTCAGATCGTATCCGCGCGTCCCGCACCAGCGCAGCATGTCAGGAATTTCATCGTCGTTCAGCCCCTTGAGCGCGACCATATTGATCTTGACCGCTATGCCCGCTTCGCTTGCGGCGTCGATCCCGTCGAGGACGCGGGTGAGATCGCCGGTGCGGCTGATATGGCGGAACTTGTCGGCATCGCGCGTATCAAGGCTGATGTTGATTCGCTCGATGCCCGCTTCTGCAAGCGCGGGTGCACATTCGCGAAGCCGCGTGGCGTTGCTGGTCATCGTCAGTTCGGCCAGACCGTTGCCCAACCTGTTCCCGATGGCCTTGGCAACATCGGTTGCGCCACGCCGGGCAAGCGGTTCGCCGCCCGTGAGCCTGATCCGCGTGATTCCGCGATCGATGAAGGCATTGGCGAGCTGGACAATCTCTTCGAGCGACAGGATTTCGCTACGCGGCAAAAACACCATATCTTCGGCCATGCAGTACCGGCAGCGCATGTCGCAGCGATCCGTCAGCGACATGCGCAAATAGCTGATCGTTCGACCGAAACTGTCGTTCAGTGCTGGTGCCGCTTCTCCCATGATGCAGTGCTATGCTCAAAGCCGCGGGCGGGCAAGCAAAGAGCATTGGCCAATCCGCTGGCTGCGGCTATCACAATGATGTGGGGACTGACGGACATGATGGCACAGGGGGCGCGGCTCCGCTGTTCATTTACGCTCCGGGCGATGCTGACAGCCTGTCATCAACAGTAACTGCGATGGGCTGGCAGCCTGTGGTCGAACGGCGCAAAGGGCATATCGAAACCGGTTTTCTGGCCAGCGGCGCGCGGATCGCGATTGTCGATGCGCGCGAAAGTGTCGAGGCCGGGCTCGATGCCGTGCGCGATCTGGCCGATGCAGTCGAAATCAATGCGGGCGCACTGCTGATCCTGATCGGCGAAGGAAAGCCGGTGGCATTGTCGCAGGCGATTGAAGCCGGGGTGACTCATGCGCTTGAGATGCCATTTGCTGACGACCGGCTGCTTCAGGCCATACGGCTTGCGAAACGGCATAGCCTCAGGCTGGCGGGCCGCGGGACGCGTACGACAATCGAGATTGAGCCCGGGGGGCGCGATGCGCTGACTGGCTTGGGCGATGCTGTGACAGCGCGCCGCTGGATCGAGGCGCGGCTTGGGGAAGGGCGTCCCTGTTCGCTGCTTTTGTTCGCGATCACGCGCTTTGAAATGATCAACACTGCGTTCGGGCGCGAAACGGGCGACGATGTGCTCGCAACGGTTGCGCGGCTGATCGGGCCATTGCTTGCCGACATTGGCAGCCGAAACACGCTGATCGCGCGGACGGCAGGGGCGGAATTCGTGATCGGGATCGACGGGCGTTTGCCGGTGGAACGGCTGCGGCTGCTCGCCGAACATTTGATCGATCAGGTCGATCGGCCAGTTCTTTCAGGTGTGCATCAAGTGAGCCTGTCAAGTCGGGCGGCAATTGCCGTTTCGCGCACAGTCGATCGCGATGCTGCTGCGCTGCTGCGGCGCGCAAGCACGGCGCTGGCCTCGGCCAAAAGCTCGGATCAGCTCCGCGTGCGCATTGTCGGTGAGGATGAAGCTGTCGAAGCCGAACATGAAACGCTCAAATCCGATCTTCGAACAGCGCTCGATCGCAATGAAATCAAAGTCCTTTTTCAACCGCAGGTTTCGATTGCCTCCCGGCGCATCGTCGGTGTCGAGGCCCTTGCGCGGTGGGATCACCCAACGCTCGGGACGCTCGGGGCAACCACTCTGCTCGCAGCAGCAGAGGGATCGGACTATCTCCTCGCCCTGTCAGCACATATCCAGCAATCGGCGCTGGAGGCCGCCAGCCGCTGGCCAAAATCGCTGACGGGTTTGCGGCTGTCTGTGAATATCACAGCGTCGGATATCGCACAGCCGGCATTTGCCGATGGCTTCCTCGCGCTTGTCGAGCGATCTGGGTTTGCCAGAGACCGGCTGACCGTAGAAGTCACCGAAAGCGGGCTGATCGAGGATCTGGGCAGCGCATCGATGCTGCTCGCCCAATTGCGCGCGAGCGGATGTCGCGTTGCCATTGACGATTTCGGCACCGGCTATTCAAGCCTTGCTTATCTCAAGATGCTGCCGCTCGATTACCTCAAGATCGACAAGCAACTGGCGCAGGATATTGGCGGCAACGCCCGCGACAGGGTGGTCGTGCGCGGGGTGATCGACATGGCGCGGTCGCTGGGGCTGGCGGTTGTGGCTGAAGGGGTCGAGACCGAGGAGCAATTGAGCCTGCTGGCCCGAGAAGGGTGCAATTATTATCAAGGCTTTCTGTGTTCAGAAGCGGTGGACAGCGCGGGATTGGCCGCGGTTGTGGAGGGGTGGGGTTGATTTCAAGGGAATAATGCCTTACTTCGTTTCATCAGGACGGTATTGTTTATGACTTCGCTCACTGTCACCGCAAAAGGACAGGTTACGCTCAAAAAGGACTTGCTGGCGCATCTAGGTTCGCGCCCTGGCGATCGCTTGAGCGTCGAAAAGCTGCCCGACGGACGGATCGAGGTTCGCGCGATGCAGGCGACTGGCCGGATTGAAGATGCGTTCGGGCTTCTGGCACGCGCAGGCGGACCGCATCTTACGATTGAGCAGATCAACGACATTTCCGCTGAGGGCTGGGCCCGGCAGCGGTGAAGTTTACCGCGGACACAAACATTCTGCTCCGGGCCTTGACCGGCGACGATGACGTGCAGAGCCCCATTGCCCGGCGCGTCCTTTCTGACGCCGGTTCGGTTATCGTTACGATCCCTGTATTGTGCGAAATGGTATGGGTGCTCAGCCGGGGTTACAGGCACGGCAAGGATCAAATTGCCGAGGCCGTGCGCCGGATCGCATTTGCTCGAAACGTCATCGCAGACCGGCCTGCTGTGGAAGCAGGGTTGGCCATACTCGACGCAGGAGGTGACTTTGCCGATGGCGTGATCGCTCATGCAGGTCGCTGGTTAGGGGCTGAAACTTTCCTTTCGTTCGACAAGGAGGCGGTCACCCTGCTGCAACGTTGTGGAGAGCAGGCGCAATTGCCTGAATGAACGGTCTACCCCGCCGCCTGCGCCAAACCTTTCGACAGCTGCAATATCCCGTTCAATCGCGCCCGTGGATCGGGCCAGGCGCGGACGATTGACAGTTTCATGTCGGGGCGCAGCTTGGCGACGCCTTTGAGCCGCTCGACATAGGCCAGCAGGCCTTCAACGTTGGGCGGCTTATCTTCACGGAAGGTAACGAGTGCGCCCTTTGGCCCGGCATCGATTTTGGCGATGTTGGCAACACGCGCATTGAGTTTCACATTCATGATCGTCAGCAGGTTCGCGGTCGGATCGGGGAGCGATCCGAAGCGATCGATCATTTCGGCGCCGAACGATTCGATTTCGCCATCGTCGGTCAATTCGTTGATCCGGCGATAGAGCGACATGCGCAAATCCAGATCGGGCACATAATCTTCGGGGATCAGGATCGGCGCATCGACCGTGATCTGAGGGGAGAATTCACGACTGGCCTGTGCGATGCCACCTGCCTTTGCCTCAAGGATCGCCTCTTCGAGCATCGACTGGTAAAGTTCGAAACCAACCTCGGTGATGTGCCCCGATTGCTCGTCGCCGAGCAAATTTCCCGCGCCGCGCAGATCGAGATCGTGGCTCGCGAGCTGGAACCCGGCGCCCAGCGTGTCGAGATCGGAGAGCACCCGGAGCCGTTTTTCGGCGGTTTCTGTCATGTGGCCATTGGC
>JANOQL010000539.1:0-2465 GCA_031414835.1 Sphingomonadales bacterium
GTTCCGCGACAGCGCCGGCGGTCGTGATCTGACGTTCACATTCGGCACAGAAGCCGAAATAGCGCATGCGGCACCAGCCGATATTCCCGCGGTCGATGGACGATCGTACAGCGCCGAAACCGAAGGCAAACCCAAAGTTGCGGTCCGGTTTGTGCCAATCGCAGCCCCTGCCGACCCCGTTGCGCTGGCCACATCGCTCGCTGCCAATGGCTGCGCCAGACAAATCGAGGCTCTGGCGCGCGAGACAGCTACGCCGGAATCTGTGCGACCATAAACCTGGCGCCAAAAATCCGGAACGCGATGAACGCACCCAGCGCCACAACTGCGCAGGCCGTATGGATCAGCCAGAATTGCACGATCGGCACCGTCTCAAGATAGCCGCCAATATAACCGACTAGCGCATTGCCGGTAAAAAACGCCAGATAATACAGCCCGATCACAGTCGCGTTGATCGCGTTGGGTGCGACCTTGGCAAACAGCGCGAGGCTGACTGGCAGCATGTGCGCAAAACCGATCGAGTTGACGATGTGGAACATCACTGGCCAGAACAGCCCGATCTTTTCACCCGGAGCCTGTGTTGCCGCCGCTGCAACGAGGCAGAGCGTTCCCAGCACCGAAAAGGCCGCACCGATGATCAGCTTGGTGATCTCATCGGGCTCCTGCCTCCGCTTTCCATACCAGCGGTAGAAAAGCGCGACCCCCGCAAGCAAACTCACCGAAACGATGGCGTCGAGTGTTACCAGCCACGTCGTTGGCAATGTCTCGCCACCCCAGTTAAGCGCGAACTGCGCGTCGCCCCAGACCAGATACGCGTTGAAGATCTGATTGTTCGGCACGATCGCGACCGCCATTACCGGGATAAGCAGGACGAGCGCGATAACGGCGGGCCATTCGTGGCGCTGCAATTTGGGTGCAGCCTCACGGTCGCGGCTCCGGCCAAGCTGCTCTGCGGGCATGTATTTGATGCCCGCCATATAGATTGCCAGCGCGATCAACATCCCGACGCCGGCCGATCCGAACCCCCAGTGCCACCCGATTTTTTCGCCAAGCGTTCCCACGATCAACGGCGATACGATCACACCGGCATTGATCCCGAGGTAGAAAATCTGGAACGCATCGGCGCGGCGCAGATCTTCGGGCTTGTAGAGGCTGCTGACGAGGCTTGCGATATTGCCTTTCATCAAGCCGCTGCCAATGACGAGCGCGAGCAGGGCGAACAGGAAGCTGACCTCGAACGCCATCAGGAAATGCCCTGCTGCCATTGTCAGCGCGCCGATAAGGACGGCATTCTTCTTACCCAGAAACCGATCGGCGATGAACCCCCCAAGGATCGGTGTCAGATAAACCGATGCCGCGTAGGTGCCGAAAATAGCCGACGCGAGCGCCTGCCCTTCGAGATTGCCATACAGGCTGCGAAATCCGTCGAAGAACGCGACGTTTTCGATATGACCAGGCAGCAACAGTTCCTTGACCATGTACAGCACAAGCAGTGCCTGCATTCCATAGAATGAAAACCGCTCCCAAGCCTCGGTGAAGGCCAGATATCCAAGGCCTATGGGATGGCCGAGAAATCGGCGGTCATCTGCATCCTGATGCGCGGTCGATTCTGCAAAAGCGGCACCTGCCATAGGCTTAAATCTCCTCGAAACGTCCCATAACCCTATCGGCAATCATGTCGAACCTCGTTTGTCTTCGGGTCGCAGGCGGAACCCAACGCGCCAACACGCGTTTGGCGTTCGTCATGTTTAGGAGAAGACAATAATGAACATCATCATTTTGCTCGTCGTCGGCGGCGTGCTTGGCTGGCTTGCCAGCCTTGTCATGCGGACTGACGGCCAACAGGGGATCATCCTCAATATCGTCGTCGGGATTGTCGGTGCGATTCTTGCCGGATTTATCATCACCCCGCTCATCGGTGGATCGCCAATCACATCGGGTTCGCTCAGCCTTCAATCGCTGCTTGTATCGTTTCTCGGTGCGCTGGTTCTGCTGGCGATCGTCAACCTGTTCCGTCGCGGATCGGTCCGCTGATCGAATGCACCACATGGTGCCAAAACCCCAAGGGAGAATGACATGAAAAAAGCACTTATTGCAGCGGTTGCGCCGCTCGCCTTGCTCGCAATGGCAGGGTGCCAGAACGCCGCTGAAGTTGCCGCCGAAAATACGGCCGATGCAATGGAAGACAATGCCGACGTTGTTCGCGATGCAGCAGACAATTCTGCCGATGCGATGGAAGACAAGGCCGACACGCTCGATAACAGCGTCGATGGCATGGATTCAAAGGCAGAGCAGAGCCTTGAAAACAAGGCAGGCAGCGTTCGCAACGCAGGCGAAATGAAAGCCGACGCAATGGAAAATCGCGCCGACATGGTTCGCGACAAAGCCGACAAGTAAGCGTTCGATTTGAGATGATTGCGGCGACAAGGCTTTATGCCTGTGTCGCCGCAACACTTTTTGCAGCGGGC
>JANOQL010000540.1:0-8830 GCA_031414835.1 Sphingomonadales bacterium
CAGCATCGCACGTGCCTTGCCAGACAGGCGCAACAGGTCGGTTCCAGCGGGCACCTGCGCCCCGTCTTCGACACACAGGTCGATTGTCATATCGGGATCGAGATGCCGGAAAAAGGCAGTGGCAATCGGCAAACCGGCGACAATAATCGCGTCGCGGCTGTCCATCACGCCTGCAAATCGAGCATCGGCTGGGATCACGCTTTCGGACGTGACATCGCGACCCAAAGGCCCCAGGTCTTCGGCCAGAACTTCGCTGATGAAGCGATTGAGATCGAACCCGGTGAGCGCAAACGTCATCGCGTGGCGATAGCCGCTCGGGATTGGCAGGTCACCTACAAACCGGCTAACGGCGGCGCAGTTTTACGGAGTCCTGCTTCATGCCAACGCTCGTCCTTATCCGTCACGGCCAATCGACATGGAATCTCGAAAACCGATTTACGGGATGGTGGGATGTCGATGTCACCGAAAAGGGCGTTGCCGAGGCGCGCGCAGCGGGCGCGCTGATGCGTGACAAGCGGCTCGATTTCGATTGCTGCTTCACTTCGCTGCAAAGCCGCGCGATCAAGACGCTCAATCTGGCGCTCGAGGAAATGGGGCGGTTGTGGCTGCCGGTCGAAAAGGACTGGCGGCTCAACGAACGCCATTATGGCGCGCTCACCGGGCTCGACAAGGCCGAGACGGCTGCCAGACATGGCGACGATCAGGTCAGGATCTGGCGACGTAGCTTCGATATTCCGCCGCCCCCGATTGAGCCCGGTAGTGCCTATGATTTATCCACAGACCGCCGATATGCAGGGATCGCCGTTCCCGACGCCGAAAGTCTGAAAGACACGATAGCGCGCGTGCTGCCCTATTGGGAGGCGCGGATCGCACCGGAACTCACGGCAGGCAAACGCGTGATCATTTCGGCGCACGGCAATTCGCTGCGTGCGCTGGTCAAGCATCTTTCGGGCATTTCGGATGCCGAAATTTCGAGCCTTGAAATCCCGACAGGACAACCGATCGTTTACGACCTGGCCAACGATCTGACCGCAAAAGACCGCTATTATCTCAGCGAGCGTTAGTCCCGGCCTGAATCAATCGTAACATCAGCGATTGGCAAACGACGTGCTTCCCATTCTGCGATCGCGACATTAGAGGCTTGGTGCTTCCAATGGCGCAAATCGGGGGTATGCCATGGCTGAACCTGCCCAAGTGGGCATCATCATGGGAAGCACGTCCGATTGGGAGACGATGCGCCATACTGCACAGATGCTCGACGCTCTGGGTGTGCCGCACGAGACGCGGGTCGTTTCCGCGCACAGGACGCCGCAGCGGCTTTATGATTATGCTAGCAATGCAGCAGCGCGCGGGATCAAGGTGATTGTTGCAGGCGCTGGCGGCGCCGCACATCTGCCCGGAATGGCTGCGGCAATGACCAATTTGCCCGTGCTCGGCGTTCCGGTGGAAAGCCATGCCTTAAAAGGCATGGATAGCCTGCTTTCGATTGTCCAGATGCCTGGCGGCGTTCCTGTCGGCACGCTTGCGATCGGAAAGCCGGGCGCGACCAATGCGGGGCTGCTGGCGGCATCGATCCTGGCATTGTCGGATGCGGCACTTGCCGAACGGTTGGCAATTTGGCGCACGGCGCAAACCGACGGCGTGCCCGCAGGGCCACAATGACGGCAATCCCACCGGGTTCGACCATCGGGATTATCGGCGGCGGGCAGCTGGGCCGAATGCTCAGCATGGCGGCAGCGCAGCTTGGCTATCGCAGCCATATCTACGCGCCCGAAACCAGCGGCCCGGCAGCCGATGTCTCGGCACATTGGGTGCAGGGCGCGTATGACGATCAGGACGCGCTGGCGGCGTTCGCGGGCGATGTCAGCGTCGTCACATTCGAATTCGAGAATATCGAACCCGCCCCGCTTGAAGCACTCGCACGCATCGTGACAATGCACCCTTCGCCTCGCGCTTTGGCAACGGGTCAGGATCGTTGTGCGGAGAAACGATTTGCTGCTGCGTGCGGTGGCCGCACGGCTGACTGGGCCGAAGTCAACAGCCGTGCCGATCTTGAATCCGCGATTTCCCGAATTGGCGCACCTGCCATCCTCAAGACCGTGCGCTTTGGATATGACGGCAAGGGTCAGGCAAGAATTACAAAACCCGAAGATGCCGATGCGGCATGGGATGCGCTTGGCAGTGCTGCGCCGTTGATCCTTGAGGCGCATGTTGCGTTTGCCCACGAATTTTCATTGATCGTTGCGCGCGACAGGGCGGGAAGCATCGCCTTTTGGGACGCACCCGAAAATGTGCATCATTCAGGCATTTTGGCCACATCGACCGTGCCTGCGTGCGAAGCGGTTCGTATTCAGGTTCCCGCAGCACGCGCATTGGCGCGCCGGATCGCCGAAACGCTCGATTACGTAGGCGTGTTTGCGATCGAGTTCTTCGCAAGCGCCGAAGGCCCGGTGTTCAACGAAATGGCACCCAGAGTTCACAATTCGGGGCACTGGACCATCGAGGGTGCTGTTACCTCACAATTCGAAAACCACATCCGCGCGATCGTCGGCTTACCATTGGGATCGACCAAACTCGTCGGGAAAGGTGCCGAAATGCGCAACCTGATCGGCGATGATATCGATCAGTGGCGCGATCTGGCAGGCGATCCCGGCGCGCGGCTGCACCTTTATGGCAAACATGACGCAAGACCGGGCCGCAAGATGGGGCATGTCACGACGCTGACGTCCGGCTGATGCCGCGCAAGGCAATCATCATCGGTGCCGGGATCGGTGGGCTGTCGGCCGCAATTGGTTTGCGCCAAGCCGGGTGGCAAATCGAGATTTTTGAACAGGCCGATGAGATCAAAGCAATGGGCGCTGCGCTCAGCCTTTGGCCCAATGCCATCAGCGCACTTGAGAGGCTCGGCTGCGGTGACGCTCTTCGGGAGATGGCTCGGCAGGTGGATCAAATGGCCTTGGCGCGCACCGACGGGCGGCCGATGCTGACAATCGATATTGGCAAAATTCTGCCTGGATCGACTGCGCGCATGGTGACGCGCACCGATTTGCAAGCGCTGTTGATCGACGGCCTCGGCGGCACGCCTATCTCACTTGGCGCTGCAATTTCTGATTGGGGTGAAGATGCCGATGGCGTCTGGGCGCGCTTTGCCGATGGTCGGAAAACGCGCTGCGATGTGCTCATCGCTGCTGACGGTCTGCGTTCGAAAATTGCTGCCGACGTGATTGGTGGCCCGGTTACCTATGCAGGCTATGGCGGCGTTCTGGCGCTCAGCGACGCTGTCGACTGTGGCACCGCAGGTGTCGAGCATTGGGGGCCGCATCAGCGCTTCGGGGTGTTCCCGATCAACAACGGGCGCAGTTACTGGTTTTACATGAAGACTGCCACAGACGCGGGCGAAGCGGCCCGGCTGACTCTGGACGACATCAAGGACGCAACAGACAGATGGTGCGATCTTGTCCGCCGCGTCGTCGCGGCGACGCCGCCAGACCGGCTGATCCCGTTTGCGATCCACGCCAAGCTACCGCCGAAGCGGCTGGGCAAGGGCCGGATTATCTGCGTTGGCGATGCTGCGCACGCGATGGAGCCGAACCTTGGGCAAGGCGCGTGTCAGGCACTTGAAGATGCCGTGGCGTTGGGGGCAGCGGCACGCGCAGCCGATACCAATATGGTCTTGCCGCGTTTCGAATCCATGCGGCTTTCGCGTGTGCGGAAGTTTGTGAGCCTGTCACGCCAAGGTGGGTTGATTGCGCACCGCTTTCCGGCAGTGTTGCCGATATATGCAAGCCGCCCGGTGAGCGCCGTATTCGGCGCGCTGATGTCGCCTGTCCAACGCGGGCTCTACCAGATGCCCGACTATAGCGGCTGATCGAACAAACGCCGCCCCGGCCATGACCGGGGCGGATCATTTGCCTCAGGCGCGCTTGCCGGTCAGGGGGAATGTGCCGAACGCGCCGGCCTTGACCGAACCGTTGAGATCGTCGCCATCGACAGTTGCCGTGCCTTCCAATGTCATCGGCATCGGCACGGTGATCTTCATCGACCAGCTGATAGTGTTGCCATCGACCTTGCCGTCGGTGATGTCGAGCGAGCCTTGCGCACCTGAGTTGGTGCCGGTCCAGCTATCGCCATCGGGATTGACGACCATTGTGGATTTCTGATCGCCCATCGGCGATTTGAGAACGCACTCATAGGTTCCAGCTACAGACATAATTCTCTCCTAGGATATTCTGGCGAGGGGCCGAGTCATTCGGCAACAGGCGCAGGGACGATTTCCACGGGCAATCCCAATCCGTCAAGCTGCGGACGGACGGTTTTCGCGTCTCCAACGACGACCCAGACCAAGCGATTGGGATCGATCTGCGCGCGTGCCGTAGCGTCGAGTGCTGCTGCATCGATGCCGCGATATTTTGCGCTCAGCGTTTCATAAAAATCGTCCGGGCGGCCATAGTTTACGATATTCGAAATGCCGCCAAGCACATCACCAGCGGTTTCGAAACTGCCTGGCAATTCGCGGATGTTATTGTTGAGTGTGCGTTCGAGTTCGGCAGGCGTCGTGCCCTTGGCCCCGAGAAATGCCGCCAGTTGATCGCGAATTGCGGCAATCGAAGCGCCTGTCTTGTCGGTCTGAACGGGTGCCGACACGGTAAATGTCAACGGTCCCTCGTGACTCGCGATCCCGGTGCGGCTGCCATAAGACCAGCCTTTGACTTCACGCAAATCAGTATTGATCCGCGACAGGAACGAGCCGCCGATAATGTCATTCACGGCGCGGAGCGCGATCACATCGTCGCGGCCTTTGACGCCAAGCACTTCGCCTGCGGTAATGATAGATTGCGGCGAACCAGGGCGGTCGATCAGGTAGATCGTCGGCTTTGGCGCAGCTCCCACATCAAGCGACGGTTTGACAGGCCGGGCCATCCGGTCTTGCGGCCAATTGCCAAAACTGGCTTCGAGAAGCGGCATGATCTGCGCCAGTGTCGTATCGCCGACAACGATGATCCGGGCATTGTCCGACCTGATCCAGCGGCGGTGAAATCCGCGCAGTTGGTCAGGCGTCAGCGCTTTGACGGTTTTGGGATCGCCCGATCCGGAACCGGGAATGCCATAGGGATGCGCTTCGCCGAACAATTTGCCGGGAAGGATGCGCGCAGCAAGCGACGCGGGACGCGTCAGTTCGGCAGAGATCGCGGCGAGCTGTTGTGCACGGACCCGTTCGACTTCCTTAGGATCGAACGCGGGCCGACGGACGATATCGGCAAGCAGATCGAGCGATGGTGCAAGGTTCGGTGTCAGCGCCGACAGCGAAAAGCTTGTCCGATCAAGCGATGCGCCTTTGGAAATGCCCGCGCCCAACCGTTCAGTTTCTTCGGCAATCTGCACCGATGATCGCGTTGTCGTGCCTTCTTCCATCAACCCCAGCATCAGTGACTGAGTGCCCAGCGCATCCTTGGGATCGGCTGTGAAGCCGGCATCGAAGCTGATCGACACCTGCACCTTGGGCACGGCAGTTCGCTGAGCAAAGTAAACCGGAATGCCGTTCTTCAGCGTCGCGCGCTCGATTGTCGGAAAGTCGAGTGCGGGAAATTCGCCAACATCGGGCAGCTTGCTGCGGTCAGGGCCGATGCTGGCCTTGACGGGTGCGCCATCCTTGGGATCGGCGTAGAAAAAGGCTTGAGGGAAAGGTGCGGCCTTGGTCGCAGCCGGTGCGGCGCCGTCGCCGCCTTCGCGTTCGCCCGGCACGGTCGTCAGCGTGAAGACTGGGCGCGACAGCCACGCCTTCGTCACATCGCGAACTTTTGCGGGGGTCAGCTTGGCCAGTTCGGCCAGATCCTTGCGGTAGGCACCGGGATCATTGCGGTAGAGAGCGCCTTCGGCCAGCGTTGTGGCCTTGCCACCAAAGCCGCCGACCGATTCAAGCCCTGAGATAATTCCCGAAACCGAACTTGTGGTGACCCGGCTCAATTCATCGGCGCTTGGCCCATCGCGGACGAAATCGGCGATGACAGCATCGAGCTTGGCCCCCGTCACTGCTGGATCGACACCCGGCAGCACATCGGCACTGACATAATACACGCCGACATCTTCGAACAGGCTGGCCGATGCACTGACGCTGGCGGCGACTTTGTCGGTCCGCACCAGCGCGTTATCGAGCCGTGAACTCGAAAGCCCGCCGAGCACCGCCGCCCCTGCGGCAAGCGCGGTGGCATCGGCGCTGGTTTCGCCGGGGATCGCCCACATCCGCGTGATCCGCGTGGTCGATACACGATCCTTGAGCGTGACGCTTTTGGGCGCATCGAGCGTCGGCACAGGTGCCGTCACATCTTTGATTGCAGGGCCAGCCGGAATCGCGCCGAACCATTTTTCAACCGACTGACGTGCGGTCTTGAGATCGATATCGCCCGCCAAGACCAGCACGGCATTGTTCGGCCCATAATTGTCGCGGAACCAGCCACGGACATCGTCGAGCTTCGCAGCGTCAAGATCGGCCATCGAACCAATTGTCGAATGGTGATACGGATGTCCTTCGGGGAACAGCCCGGCGAGCGTGGCATACCAGCTCATCCCGTAGGGCTGGTTATCGCCCTGCCGCTTTTCATTCTGGACAACACCGCGCTGGTTATCGAGCTTTTCCTGCGTGACCGCGCCGAGCAGATATCCCATCCGGTCGCTTTCGAGGAAGAGCGTGCGGTCGAGCGCATTTTTCGGCACCGTCTGAAAATAATTGGTGCGATCAAAAAACGTCGTGCCGTTGAAATCGGTGGCGCCGATCTGCGCCAGCGGTTCGAAGAAATCGCCCGGCGCGTTCTCTGAGCCGTTAAACATCAGATGTTCGAACAGATGCGCAAAGCCGGTTTTACCCGCAGGTTCATGCTTCGACCCGATGCCATACCAGACCGACACTGCAATCAGCGGCGCCTTGCGATCCGTGTGAACGATAACACGCAGGCCGTTTTTGAGCGTGAATTGTTTGTAAGGGATTTTCACCGACTTCACGAGCGCAGAAACCGGCGCGGGTTTGGCGGGGGCGGCCAGAACGGGCGCGGCGACGGAGGCGCACAAAAGTGCGAGCAAAGTGTGTTTGATCATGCCGCGCTAGCTGGGGCGGGACGGCGAAAAGGTCAAGCGGTGACCTTCATCCTCCCTATCGCTCTCGCGATGGGGAGGTGGCAGTCGCGCAGACGACTGACGGAGGGGCTGTGCACCGCCATCGCTAGCCCTTCCACCAACGCGTCTGCGCGCGTCGGTCCCCCTCCCATTTCGAGGGAAATGGGAAAGATAAAATCGCTAATTCACCCGATAAGCCCGCTTCGCATTCGCCAGCAGCGCCGCCCTGTCAAAATGCACTGGCTTGAACTGCTTGTTCACAAACAGCTTCATTTGATCGGTATAGTGCGGCGATGCCGGGCGGTTGGTCGCGGCACCATAAGGCTGGATCGAGCGCGACTGCACCCTGCCCGCCTTGTCCCACGTCACCAGCATGATGAAACTATCGCCGTGCATCACGCGGCCACGGCCCTTGGGGGTTGCCTTGTCCCAACGGCTCGTTGCGCGCAGCGTGTCGGTGCCGCCATCCATCGGCAGATCGATAGTGCCGCGCCGCAACCGCTGAATTTCGCCCAGTGGCACATCGATCCGCCCGAAATTGTCCTGCAACCGCGTAACGGCAATCGCGAGCGCCCCCTTGGGATCGGGCAGCGGCTTGCGGGTGTAATTGGCGATATTGGCATCGCGCGCGAGCAGTTCGGCGAGGGCATCGGCTGAACCTTTGCCGTCGCTGGTCCAATCCCATTGCGCCAGCATTGCCTGCGCCTTGGCAAGCTCGGGTTCGGCCCTCAAGTCGAGTGCCAAAATGCTGGCAATCCACGGCCCGACATAGCTTCGTTTTGAATAGCCGGTGTCGAACTTGATCGCGAGCAATTCCGCAGGCGTGATCGACGCGTCCGCTGCCATCAGTTCGACCCCGCGAATCCCGCGATTGGTGATCCGCTGTTCGATCCCGAGCAGCGGCGAATAATCGGCAGGATCCAGTTCCGATCCCGGCCCTGCGGACAGATACGGGGTGTTATTGGCATTGGTCACAAACCCGCTCGCCGGATCGACGATTTTGGGGATGCGATCGAACGGCACGGCACGCGTCCAGAGGTTTTTCGACGTATTGCCTTCCAATGGCTTGTTCCACACAAAGCCCGGCTGGCGATCCGGGAAAAGCGCATAGTAGAGGAACGCCACCCGCCCTGTTTTATCGGCATAGATGAAGTTGGTGGCGGGCACTCCCCCGAGCGACATCGCAGCAGTCCACTCGGCCCAATCGCGCGCTTTGCCGATCTTGTAATATTGCTCGAGCATCTTTGCCTGATCCATGCCGGCATAGCGGATCGCGAATGCGCCTTTGTCATTCTTGATGACGGGGCCGTGAACCGAGCGATACAGGGTGCGCGCGACCGGCAGCGTGAACGGCCCGAACTTTACCGGCAGCCAGACCCGCTTTTGCTCAAGCGGTTTCCACTTGCCATCGAAGCGATATTTATCGCCGCTCCCATCGAGTTCAAGTTTGTAAACATCGATCAGATCGGGACTGTTGACGGTATTCGTCCAGCCAAGATTAGCATTATGGCCGAGCAGCACGAACGGGCTGCCGGGGAACAGCGCGCCTGCCATATTCAGCCCCTCGCCCGAATGGACGACTGCTTCATACCACGCGACATTGCCTTCATAGGGCTGGTGCGAATTCGACACGAGCCAGGTCTGGCCATCGGCCATCCGCTTGGGCGCGACCGCAAAGGCGTTCGATCCGTTGATTTCGGGTTCACGGCCCAACGGCGTCATC
>JANOQL010000541.1:0-1883 GCA_031414835.1 Sphingomonadales bacterium
TCAACTGCGATTCGATCAGGTCGCCTTGGCAATCATGATCCAGATGTTCGCGGCAACCATCGCGACGCCGCCCGCAATCGTGAACTGCGAGGCCAGCCGGATCATCCGCGCCTGAAAATCGACAGACGCGCAATAGGCGGCAAACATCCGCTGCATGATGGCTTTGGGATCATCCTCAATGCCGGTGTCGGTGAACTCTTCGCCGAGCATCACGGCACGCACACACAGCAGTGCAGAGATCAGCAGCAGGATCACCGAAATGCTGACTGCGATGACTTCAAGCGGCTGCGTTGGCGCGTCTAGACTGACAGGCGCTCCCGGCGATGCCACGATCGGATTGACTGCTACTGTCGCGAGCAACGCGTTGAACGCGAGCAACCCGCCGAGCCGCACCGAGAGATCGAGATCCTTCGCCTGAAGAAAATCGAGATCCTCGTGATAGCCTTCATCGGCATGTGCCTCACGCACCCGCTGATACGCGCGCAGCATCGCACGAGTGGACATATACCGGGTGCGCGCCATCAGCCTGCTTTCCTCACCGTGACGGCACCTGCCGAATAGCCCGCACCGAACGAACAGATGACGCCGGTATCGCCCGGTTCCAGATCGTCGCTATGCAAATGAAACGCGATAATCGACCCTGCGGACGATGTGTTGGCATAGGTATCGAGCACCGTAGGGCTTTCGTCTTCGCTGGCCTCATGCCCCAGCACGCGGTGCGCGATCAGACGGTTCATCGCGGCATTGGCCTGATGCAGCCAGAGGCGGCGAATGGCATCGGGCGCAATGGCCTGCCGTTCGAGTTCCTCGACGATCAGATCGGCGACCCACGGCACGACATCCTTGAATACCTTTCGGCCTTCCTGAACGAACAATTTGTCCTTCGCGCCCACGCCGTCGGGCGCGGCGCGGTTAAGGAAGCCGAAATTATTGCGGATGTTGTTGGAAAATTGGGTGCGCAGTTTGCTGCTCAAAATCTCCCAATGCTGTGGCCCGGCGACGTCCTGTGCCTCGACAAGGATCGCGGTGGCGACATCGCCGAAGATGAAGTGGCTGTCGCGATCGCGGAAGTTCAAATGCCCCGAACAGATTTCAGGGTTCACCACCAACACCGATTCCGCATTGCCGCTGCGGATCATGTCGGCGGCCATCTGGATGCCAAAGGTGGCGGACGAACACGCTACATTCATGTCGAACCCGAAGCCGTGAATGCCCAAAGCGTCCTGAATCTCGATGGCAATCGCAGGGTAGGCGCGTTCGAGGTTCGAACACGCGCAGATCACCGCATCGACATCGGCTGCGTCGCGCCCTGCCCGCGCCAAGGCATCGCGCGCCGCAGCAATCCCGATTTCGGCGAGCACCGACACCTGATCGTCAGGCCGTTCTGCCCAACGCGGCGCCATCACTTCCGGATCGAGGATCGATGCCTTGGCCAGCACATGGCGCGACAGGATGCCGCTCGCCTTCTCGATAAACTCGACAGAACTGGGCTGGAGCGGTTCGCGTGTCCCGACGGCAATCGCATCGGCGTTGTGTGCATTGTCAGACGTAACCCAGGCGTTGAAACTTTCGACAAGTTCGGCATTCGAAATGCTGTCAGGCGGGGTGAAAAGGCCGGTCGCAGTGATGACGGGCAGAATGGCACTGGTCATGCCGGGGGATTAGCGGGGACGGCTCGCGGGTTCAACCTGTAGTCGATGCTGCACCCATTCCGCTCATGTCGAGCGAAGTCGAGACACGTCGAACCAGCGGAAACAGCCTCTCGACTTCCGCCATTCGGCGGAAGTTTATCCTGAGCAAAGTCGAAGGGCTCGAGGTGAGCGGGAGCGGAAGGGGCTGCTCTTGCTTCTCCCCTCCCGCAGGCGGGAGGGGTTGGGGGTGGG
>JANOQL010000542.1:0-4445 GCA_031414835.1 Sphingomonadales bacterium
CGCCCATGGAAGCTCATCCATCACTGCTGGTTCGAAGACGCCACCAAGGCATCCGCTTACGAGCGCTACCTCAAATCCGGTTCAGGACGCGCATTCGCCGCCAAACATCTGCGCGGAACCTAACCCGTCCGGAACGCATTGGTGATCGGATACCGTCGGTCGCGCCCAAAATTGCGGGTGCCGAGTTTGACCCCCGGCGGTGCCTGGCGGCGTTTGTATTCGGCAATGCACAGCAACCGCTCGATCCGCGCGACTTCGGCGCGATCAAACCCGCGGCCAGCCACATCGTCGACTGACAATTCCTCTTCGACCAGCCCGTGCAGGATCGGATCGAGCACCGGGTAATCGGGCAGGCTGTCCGAATCCTTCTGATCGGGACGCAGTTCGGCGGACGGCGGCTTGGTGATGATCGTTTCGGGCATCACCGGTCCATCCGGACCCAATCCCAGTCGCGGCTTGTTCGCATTGCGCCATTTGGAAATCGCGAACACCGTCATCTTATAGGCGTCCTTGATCGGGTTATAACCGCCTGCCATGTCGCCATAGATCGTCGCATAGCCGACCGACATTTCGGACTTGTTGCCCGTCGTCATCAGCATGTGGCCGAACTTGTTCGACAGTGCCATCAGCGTGACGCCGCGAATCCGCGACTGCACATTCTCTTCGGTGATGTCATACTCTTTGTCGGCAAAACTGCCTGACAGCATCGTATCGAATGCCTCGACGGCACGCGCGATGGGAATGGTATCGAGCTTGCAGCCGATCATCGCGGCGCATTTCGCCGCATCATCAAGGCTCGATTGCGAGGTGAACCGGCTTGGCAGCATCACCGACCAGACGCGGTCCGGCCCCAACGCATCCGCAGCGATCGCGGCACAGATCGCACTATCGATCCCGCCTGACAGCCCAAGCACGACGCCGGGAAAGCGGTTGGCATTCACATAATCGCGCAGGGCGATCATCATTGCATGGTAAATATCAGACGGGCTGTCTTCCCACACCGCCAGATCGCCGGGTTCGCAAATCCAGCCGGAACCACCCCGAGTCCATCGCGACAGCCGCAGATGCTCTTCCCAGTCAGGCAGATGATGCGCGGCTTTGCCATCGGCGTTGAGCACGAATGAGCAGCCATCGAACACCACCTCATCCTGACCGCCGACGCGGTTGAGGAACAGGATCGGCAGCCCGGTTTCGGCAACGCGCGCGGCAAACACCTGTTCTAGCCGCCTATCATCTTTGTCAATCTCATACGGACTGCCATTGACCGAGACCAGCAACTCTGCCCCCTTGGCCTTCAGATGCGCGCACACGCTCGGCAGCCAGCCATCTTCGCAGATCGGCAGGCCAAGCTGCACGCCGCGAAATTCGACAGGCTCCGGCAGCGGGCCGGGAACGAAAATCCGCTTTTCATCAAAAGTGCCGTAATTGGGCAATTCATGTTTGTAGCGGATCGCGGCAATCCGCCCGCCATCGAGTAATGCGACGCCATTATATAGCGCGCCGCCATCGCGAAAAATCGACCCGACGAGCATCGCGGGGCCGCCATCGGCAGTGGCCGCCGCCAGCCTATCAAGCTCGGTCGCCGCCCGCACTGCGAATGCCGGTTTCAGGACAAGGTCTTCGGCTGGGTATCCGATCAGCTGCATCTCGGGGAAAACGATCAAATCGGCACCCGTCGCGCGCCTGCGCCAGTCGAGCATCGCATCGGCATTCCCCGCCAGATCGCCGACCTTTTGGCTGAGTTGGGCGATGGCGATGGTGAGGCTGTCGGTCATGGGTTGTCAGTAAGAAGCCGCCCCCAAAGCTGCAAGGGCGATGCTGGCAGGTCTCGGTGCCAATGTGCTAGGCCCGCGCAGTGGAAATCGCCTTTGCCTTTGTCATCATATTCGCGCTGCTGCTAGCGGCAGTCGAAGTCGCGTCACCAGCCCGGGCAGCAGTTCGCGGTCGCTGGCCGGTCAATATCGGGCTTGGACTCGTTACCTTGGTCTTGCTCCGATTGCTGGCGGTGGTCGGGCCATTTGCGGCGGCAGGTTGGGCGCAGACGAATGGAATTGGGCTGTTCAACTGGGTTGCGCTGCCTGAGCCTCTGACATGGATCATCGTCATCATCGCGATGGATTTCGCGATCTACTGGCAACATCGCGCGAGCCATAGCTGGGGGTGGTTCTGGTCGCTCCACCGGCTGCACCATGCCGATACCGATTTCGATCTGACGACCGGCCTGCGCTTCCACCCGGGGGAGGCGCTGGTGTCGATGGCGTATAAATCGGCTTGTGCCGTCCTCCTCGGTGCGCCGCCCGAAGCGATGCTAGCGTTTGAGCTTTACATCACTGCGGGCAGCTTGTTCGAACACGCAAACATTCGATTGCCAAATCGCATTGAGCGCGCGCTGCAAGGTCTATGGGTCACGCCCGCCACGCATATTGTCCACCATGATGCCGAAGGCGACGGTCACCGCCACAATTATAGCTTTGCCATCGCGATCTGGGACCGGCTGTTCGGCACATGGCGACGGGCACCGATGCCGGCGCGGATCGGTGCGCCTGCCTGATCAGCCAAACACGAGCGTGCCGAGCAGACGTCCGGGCAAAAAGGCAAACATCCCTGCAATCGCCAGCCCGACATAGGGGCCAAACATCGCGCTGCGATGTGCAGCGATATTGCCGATCTTCGCATAATAAATCCCCATCGGGATCGAGAACATCGTCATGAAGCTAAAGATGTGGATCGGGCTCATCGATCCATCGTCGTTGCGCAGCCAGAGCGAGACGATGGCGGTGATCATCATCGCCATCGCCCAGATGCGGCCCGCCATTTTGTGCCGGGCATCGCCTTTCCGCGCGCGCAACACCCATGCGCCGAGCGGGAGGGCAGGGACCACCGTTGCCAAATGGATGCCGAGCAGGACTGGTGAATTGTCCCATGTGCCACCGCCCCGGCCAAAGGTCTGCGACGCGATGGCATAGGCACTGATCGCGAGCACCGGCAGCAGGACACCGCGAGCGATGCGGAACAGCGGGGTCTGGGCGGGAAGGGCGATTGCGGTCATGTCAGGTCTCCGTGGTGGTGATGCCCCGCTTCTGCCGCCCCGCGTTTCGCGGACAAGCGCGACTACGTGAGGATGCGGCTTGGCTTCGTGAGCAGCCGCCAGATGCAGTTGACGCTTCGCGAAGCGACGGGCATCGCTTTGCCAAATCGGGAGAGATGATCATGAACGATGCCAAGCTGAAAGCTGCAATCGAATCCTCAGGTCTCGCAGGAGTCGTCGTCGCGGTGGGTAACCGCGATGGCGTGGATTTCGAGGCGTGTTACGGCGTCCGCGATACTGCGTCGGGCGAAGCGATGACGGCTGACACGCGGTTCCAGATTGCCTCGATGACCAAGGCCGTGACCTCGGTCGCGGCCCTCCAATGCGTTGAGCGCGGACTGCTGAAGCTCGATGAGCCTGTGTCGCGCTGGCTGCCCGAATTCGCCGACCCGCAAGTCATCGAAGGCTTTGACGATACTGGCGCACCGATCCTGCGCCCCGCCGCGCGTCCTATCACGCTCCGTCACCTGCTCACGCACACATCGGGGCTTGGCTATGACTTCATGAACGCCACGCAGGCGCAAGTGCGGGTGCATCAGGGCGGCGCGGCGGCGCATGGCAGCAAGGCCGCGCTGCTGGGGCCGTTGCTGTTCGATCCGGGTGAACGCTGGGAATATGGCACCAACACCGATTGGGCAGGGCTTGCGGTGGAGGCGGCGAGCGGGGCAACGCTCGATCAATGGTTCGAGACCGAAATCTTCGCGCCGCTACGCATGACCGAAACCAGCTTCGCTATGCCGCAAGCCCCGCACAGCCTCGCCACGCTCTATGTCCGCACCGAAGACGGGCCGATGGCATTCCCCACTGAATTCAACGGCGACGATGCCCGCGAATTCAACGCGGGCGGCGCAGGCCTCAAATCGACAGCGCGCGATTATCTGCGCTTCATCCGCGCGATCCTGTGTGGCGGTGAACTGGATGGCGCGCGCATCTTGTCGCCTGAGAGCATCGCATTGCTCACCACCAACCAGATCGGCAATATCGCGGCGGGCCGGATGGGCACGACGATGCCGATCATGGCATTGGAATATGAGGCGTTCCCCGGCATGGATTGCGGCTGGAGCCTCGGCTTCCTGATCAATCCGCAGCCTGGCCCCAACGGCCGTTCTGCAGGCAGCCTTGCCTGGGCGGGGATCGCCAATTGCCATTACTGGATCGATCCGGCGCAAGATCGCGTCGCGGTGTTCCTCACGCAATTGATGCCGTTCGGCGATCCACAGGCGCTCGCTGCCGCGCACGCGTTCGAGAGGATGGTTTACGGGCTGGATTGACTCGGGTTGAGCGGCTAGACGCGCGGCCAAGATACGGGGCAGCAGGGGCGCACATCCATGAAACTCATCACCGGCAACGCCAACCC
>JANOQL010000543.1:0-4428 GCA_031414835.1 Sphingomonadales bacterium
ATCGAAGGCCATACCGATGCTGTCGGGATGCGTGCCACAAACCTTGAGCTGTCGACGCGCCGTGCTCAAGCCGTGGCCAACGAGTTGATTACGCTCGGGGTCGATGCAAACCGGCTTGAGATTGTGGGTTATGGCTTCGACCAGCCACTGGCAGAACTTTCGCCGACAGCTGCGGCCAATCGCCGGGTTGTTGCCAAGGTTATCAATTGACCCAAACTGCGTCGGCTGGGGGGACAGGCGCGCAGACGAAGGAAATGATGATGAAGAAGCTCGGTTATATGGCCGCGTCAGTCATGTTGGCATCGGCGCTTGTTTCGACCGGCGCGGCTGCTCAGAAACCGGCCGACGTTGATTTCGATTGCGCTCTGTTCGATGAGTGCGGCGAAAATGCGCCGGCAGCTGCCGATCCTTTTGCTGCCAGCGGTCCTGCCGTTCGGCAAAGTGGAAATGTTCGCGGCGGTTTCACGATGCGCCGTGATCCTGCATCATCGACAACCACTACTCGCCCAAGCACATCTGCCGCAGGCCGCCCTTCGACAAGCGCGACAGCCACGCGTCCGGCGCGGATTGCGCGGCCTTCCGCAACCCAACCGACTGGCCGTATGGAAGCCGAACGCATTCGTGCCGGTCAAATGGTCACGTTTGTCAGCGGATCCGCAGCTTTGAGTCCGCAAGCAAAAGCGGTCGCCCAGAAACTTGCGCTCGCCATGCTTCGTCCGGACAAGGCTGGCGTGCGATACCGTATCGAAGGGCATACTGATGCCGTCGGTTCGCGCGATCGCAACCTCGAATTGTCAAAGCAGCGTTCGCAAGCCGTGGTTGCTTATCTCGGTTCGCTTGGGGTCGACGTAAAGAAACTTGAGTCTGTCGGTTTGGGATTCGATCAGCCAATATCGGGGGTTTCGAAGACTTCGGCGGCGAATCGCCGCGTAGTTGCGAAACCGATCAGCTAGCTTTCGCGCTCGGGTTGGGGGAATACCCCCCCCCTTTTACTTTCCTTGGCTTCTCCAGCGTTTGATCACGCGCCCGATGATTTCTTCTTCTCCGCCGCTCTGTTGCCAGAGCTGCGAGAATAAGGGATCGCTTGAGGCGGGGCGCTTGTTCGGTTCCAGATCATCCATAGCCACGCGAATGGGAATGCTAACGCCTTCGCCACAGATGATACACTCCCGGTTTCGCAGCGCAGGGATTGTATCGAGAAATCCGCGTGCACCTTCTGGCATTGCTGACCGGACATAGGCTTGGTCACGATCGTTATTCAGTCGCATGGCAATGATCGTCCCGCATTGCGACAACACACCTTCGGCAAGATCTGACGGACGCTGCGTGATCAAACCCAGCGAGACGCCATATTTGCGGCCTTCTTTCGCGATTCGCCCCAAGATTTTGCCGACCGAGCTTTTGTGCGCATCGCGTTCGGCGGGCACATAACGGTGTGCTTCTTCACAGACGAGCAGGATGGGGCGTTGAGGTTCGTTGCGTGACCAGATGGCGTAGTCGAACACCATCCGGCTCAAGACGGCGACAACAACCGACGTGATATCCGAAGGCACGCCCGACACATCGACAATCGAGATTGGCTTTCCATCGCCAGGAAGGCGGAAAATGCGCGACAAAAAGTCGGCCATCGTGTCGGCGACCATCATGCCTGAAAACATGAAGCTGTATCGTGGGTCAGACTTGATCTCATCGATCTTCGTCTTGAGCCGCATGTATGGCGCGTTTTCACCTGCTTTATCGAGCTTCCCCATTTCAGCCTGGATGGTGTTGGTCAGATCTGACAAAAGATAGGGAATTGGCGAATCCACGGTCAGTTTGGCAATGCCTTCGGCCGCCCGGCTTTTACTGCGTGCCGACAGCAAACATTTTGCAAGAATATCAGCGTCCATTTGCCGATCATTGCCATGCGACGTGAGGAAAACCTCACAATGCTCTTCAAAGTTCATCAGCCAATAGGGCATGGCGAGGTTCGAGACATCGAACAGCGCACCGTTGGTCTTGAACGCAGCAGAATATTCCCCGTGGGGATCGATCATAACGATATGGCCCTGCGGCGCCAGTTCGCAGATCTTATGAAGAATGAGCGCCGCAGACGTCGATTTCCCCGTGCCTGTTGAGCCAAGCAGGGCAAAATGTTTGCCAAGCATTGCATCAATGTAAAGCGCCCCACGGATGTCGCTTGTCGGGTAGACGTTGCCGATTTCGATCGACGCACGGCCATCGGCTGCATAAACCTGCCGCATATCGGCCGACGTCATCGCGTATACCTTGGCGCCCGGGAATGGATAGCGTGTGACGCCGCGGCGGAAATTGAAAATTTTGCCCGTCAAACGTTCTTCATCGCCTTCACCCAGAAAATCAATGGCGGCGGTGATCGCGCCTTCTGTGGATCGGGACAACGTCCGGATGTTTGCTACAAGCCAGCTCGATCCGACCTTGACCTTTATCTGGCTGCCGACCTGCCCCGCGCTCGCGACACTTGGGTCTCTGAACGCTGCAAGACTGGGAAGCACCGCTTCATCGAGCAAGATGCTGGATGACGATCCGGCAATATCGGAAACAGTCCCGATCACCGTTTGAGCAGCGTCGTGCCCAGCAATCTGACTGGGGACTGCACTATCGACGGCATCACTGCCAAAACGTCCTTGGAAATCCATACCGCGCTCCTGAACTGTCAGTCGCAGTCTTGACACACTGTCATTAAAAAATGGGTAACTGCTACCGCCGAAACAGCAACGTTCCCGCCCAGCCAAAGAGAAATGCAATGGCGACCGCGGCAATCCCATACAGAAATGGCGAAGTCTCAGCGCTCGTGGCCACGAACTGTTCAAAACCCGATTTCCGAATCTGGATTTCGCGGGTTGCGGCAGCCAGGATTTTCCCGTCCCTGATCAGAAATGTTTCAGCAACATAACGTCCGATAGGCACGCGCGCAGGCAGGGCGATCCGCGCCCGGTAGAGAACGCCTTGGCTGATCTCCACGACATTATCGCGCTCGTCGAACAAACGCGTGCCCTGTTTGAGGCTGACCAGACCGTTCTCAAACCGGCGGATAGATTGCGCGGGCAGCGAATCTGCTGGTGAAAGTTGCAAATTGCCAACCCCCAACTCAAAAATTGCTGCCGTGCGCTCATCGATCAAGGTTGCGAGCGGGCGTGATGATGCAACTGAATAAAACCCCGGAGCAGATTGAAATCGCACACTTTCTGCATTGGCCCAAATTCCAAATATGCGTTGTTTTTCCCAAACCCGAATGGGGACAGCAGGCCCTCTGATCGTCACCACGATATCCGCATCGCGCGTAGGCGTTCGACCGTCAGGATAGAGAATCGCTCCGAAAAGCAGCAGCTCAGCGCCGGTAAAACTATAGGCAATCTCGATTTCACGCTGAGATACATCTGGCACCAGAACAGGCTCAGTGGCGGAAATCAAAAACGCCGAGGCGAGCGCCATGATCGAACGCTTCACGACAAGGGTTCGATCGTGAAAATGTCGGCTGGCTGGATCAGCAGTTCGAGGAACATGAGGAACGCGACCACGAGCACAATACTTGCCAGAAGGAGCCGCAGCCGTTCGGGTGGCAGCCCGGTTGCGATCCTGGCGCCGAACTGTGCACCGATCACGCCACCAACGAGCAGCAGGCTGGCCAGAACAATATCGACGGCCTTAGTGGTCAGTGCGTGCACCAGTGTTGTGGCGGATGTAACGATCAGGATTTGCAGCAGTGACGTGCCGACGACAACACGTGCCGCCATCCCCAACAGATAAATCATGGCCGGGACCATGATAAAGCCCCCGCCCACCCCAAGCAGCACGGTGAGAACGCCACCAACGAACCCCAAGACAACTGGAGCAATCGGTGACACATACACACCCGATTTGTAAAAGCGTTTCCGCAGTGGCAAATTCGCGATGAGTGGATTGTGAGGGGCTCGTCGCTCAGTCGCCCCGGCAACCAGGCGATTGTTCCGAATGGTCCGAATCGCATCGCGCGCCATTAGCGTTCCAACCGAACTCAGTAGAACCAGATAGAGTATCGAAATCACTGTGTCGATTTGTCCAACCGATTGAAGCCATCCGAACAACAGGGCCCCGACCGCAGTGCCGGCTATCCCGCCAGCTGCAAGATACAGCCCCATTGGTGCATCGACCGAGCCGCGCTGCCAATGTGCCAGCAGTCCCGAAACACTCGTGCCAGCTACTTGTGTTGCAGATGATGCGACCGCGACCGTTGGCGGAATTCCGTAGAAGATCAGAAGCGGTGTCGTCAGAAAGCCACCGCCGACGCCGAACATCCCTGACAATACGCCCACACCCGCACCGAGAAGGATGATCGCGACAATATTGACCGACTGGTTCGCGATCGGAAGATAAAGTTGCCACATGTTCCATTCGTTCTAGGTGCGATCTGGCTCCAGTGGAACCGGA
>JANOQL010000544.1:0-3404 GCA_031414835.1 Sphingomonadales bacterium
CCTGATCGGCCTCCCGGCCGTTTCGACTACCGGCGAAGCGCTTGGGAGAGTTATCGCTGTCGAAAATTTCGGCGCGGGCGATGTTCTGGAAATCGAGCGCGAGAATGGCAAACGTTTCATGGTGGCGATGAAACCCGAAGCGGTTTCCGAATGGAGCGAGCGGGTGCTGATCGATGAACGTTTCGTTGGCTAAGCTGCGAGCGGAAAGCTGTTCTCTGCCGGGAACACGAGTGCGTTTCGGCCTTGGTTCTTGGCAATATAGAGGTTGACGTCGGCAATTTTCAGGATGGCCTGAAACCCGATTTTCCGCGACGCATAAGCGAGACCCATGCTCGCTGTGACCGGCGACAAATGGTCAGGAACGATTGCCGAAGCCGCACTCCCAACCAGCTCACGCAGATGTTCGGCCTCGCGGCGGACGTCTTCAGCGGCGCAATAAAGCAGGACGACAAACTCTTCCCCGCCGATGCGCCCCGCGATCACATTTCCGGAATTGAGCGCAGCGCCGGTTGCAAAGATCACCTGGTCTCCGACGTCATGGCCGTATCGGTCGTTCACGGTCTTGAACAGGTCGATATCGACGACAGCGACAGCGGTGGGGAGACGATCGCGATACGCTTGTTCGATGGCGCGGCGATTGCCCAGGCCCGTCAACGGATCGGTATAGGCAATGGTTTGCAGCGCGCTTGCCATCGTCTGCGCTTCATCATGTTCGCGTTTCAGCGTGACGAAGCGATCACCGATCCCGACTGCCGTGAAAATAACTTCGAGCCCGAGTGCGGCAAACAGCGCGAACAGGAACATGCCGAACGGATAATCGAGAAAGATGTCGTGGAACAGGCTGATGCCATAGACGGTCAGCACGCTGCTCCACGCTGCGGCTTGAAACCGTGCGGTGCGGCTGCCGCGTCGCCACGCCTGGATCAGCGCGGTGCAACACAGCACCAGCGCGCCGACAAGAATGGCAGTGCGGATGACCATATAGGCAGGCGGGCAATCGGCGATCAGCATCGCAGGCGTCGTCAGCAGAACCAGTGGCGGCATGAACTGCAAGGCACGGTCAACGCCGCGCGACAGCATTCCCGGTTCGAGATAGCTGCGCAGAAAGGGTGCTGAAATGACGATGGCAAGGTCATAAAGAATGTTGATGTAGATTTGCCGGGCGTTGCTGTCGGCTGAGAACATCTCGCCCATCGCGAGGGGCGAAAGCCCGATCGTCAAAGCGAAGAATGTGACGGCGCGCAGGCTTTGCCAGACCAGAAACCGCTCGCGCAGGATCGAATAGAACGCCGCGTTATACGCCACCGAAAACGCCAGCAGCCCCAGAAACATCCCCGTCAGTGCGCCATCCCACGTCATGCTGGTGCGGTCTGCAAAGGTCGATTGCGCGAATGCGGGGGAGGCCATAAACGCGAATGGCAGCACCAGCCAGACCGTTTTCAATGTATGTTTCCGACGCAACATATTGCGCGAATAGAGGAAAAGCCTGATTTTGAGGTTAACGCCACGCGCTTGACCACCATACGCCTGGTGCGTATATACTTATAGTGTATACGGAGGCTGGCATGTCGGAAGATCGCGTCGAATGGGAGGGCAAGACCTTCAAGTCGGGCAATTCGGTAGCCTTGCGCCTTCCCAAAGGGCTCGGAGTGCCTGAAGGAACGGAAGTGCGAATGGTCCGCGACGCGCCTATGTCATTTCGTGTTGAGCCGCTGGTTCAGCCGAAGCGCAAGATCGACGTCAGCGGCTTCTGGGGAAAAGCGCCAGGCGCGCGGCTTGGCCCCCGCGAAGACTTTGACGAGCGGCCGAGCACGATTGCGCGGCGCAAGGCGCTCGAAACGAGGTGACTCGCTTTCTGATTGATGCCGATAGCGCGATCTATGCGATGTCTGGCGATTTTGAGATCATGCGCCAGCGCATAACCTCATACGAACCGGGCGAAATCGGATTGTCCGTGGTTAGCTATGCTGAAATTGCGCACGGAACTTATGTCGGCAAGCCCCCACGATCAGAAATTTTGGAAGCCTTCGTTTGTGCGATACCGATTGTGCCATTCGACGAGCCTGCGGCGCGCGAATATGCAAGGTTATCATTCAAGCGTGCTCGGTTCGACCGTTTACTGGCGGCGCACGCGTTGAGCATCGGCGCGGTAGTAGTGACCAACAACGAAGCCGACTTCGCCGATGTGGCTGGGTTGGTGGTTGAGAATTGGACGGTATGATGATGCTTGTCCTAACTTTTGCATGCCCTTTGTTGATCGGCTTTGCCTTTGGTGTGGCTTTGGCTCGCGCACTACGAACCGTTCAATCTAGGGCACGCCGCATCTTAACGTTTGTCACTGTTTCTTTGGCCAGCGTAATCTTGATCCCCATCCCGCTCACTCGGGCTTTCGGCTATTTAGCTTATGATCGGCCAAGAGACATGGGTGTAAATGAGTTTACAGTTTTGTTGGGCTTATCCGTTCTTGCTGTGCTCGTCTTCAGTTCAACGATGACGGCGACAGCCGTGATGCTTCTGAGACGTCAATCGCCTTGACCTTCCAAGCCCACATCATCACGCTCTATCCCGAGATGTTTCCCGGGCCGCTGGGCGTGTCGTTGGCGGGGCGGGCGCTGGAGGAGGGGAAATGGTCGTGTACGCCTGTCCAACTGCGTGACTTTGCGACTGACAAGCACCGGACGGTCGATGATACGCCCGCTGGCGGCGGGGCGGGGATGGTGTTGCGGGCGGATGTTGTTGCTCGTGCGGTGGATTGGGTTGTGAATGCTCCCCTCCCGCTTGCGGGAGGGGTTGGGGGTGGGTTGCTGGAACCAGAAGAACACGTGGAACCAGCCCACCCCAACCCCTCCCGCAAGCAGGAGGGGCTTACACATGTGCCCATCCTCGCGCTCACCCCGCGCGGGACGCCGATCACCCAAGCCCGCATCCGCGAACTCGCCGATGGCCCCGGCGTCACGCTCATCTGCGGCCGCTTTGAAGGCTTCGACGAACGCCTGTTTGACGCGCGCCCCCACATCGAACAGGTCAGCGTCGGCGACATTGTCCTCTCGGGCGGAGAGCCTGCTGCCCTCATGCTGCTCGATGCTTGCATTCGATTGCTCCCCGGCGTAATGGGCCGCGCTTCGAGTGGGGATGAAGAGTCGTTCGAAAACGATCTTCTCGAATATCCGCACTACACCCGACCCGCGACGTGGGAAGGGCGCACGATCCCGCAAGTGCTGCGATCGGGGGATCATGCGAAAATCGCAGCCTGGCGTAAAACTCAGGCAGAAGTCGATACACGGTTACGCAGGCCGGACCTTTGGGAGCGTCATGTTGGCGCTCGGGCCCAGCCTGCCTCTGACGCGCGGCGAAAGAATAAGGATCACATGGGGCATGAACCTCATCCAGACGATTGAAGCCGA